>DATGLO010000116.1:0-4037 GCA_035294105.1 Allostellaceae bacterium | reverse complement strand
CCGACCTCTTCGAGCGTGTGGTCGGTGTTCATGCCGATGCCGAAACGCATGCGCAGCACGCGCTCTTCGCGCGGCGTCAGCGAGGCAAGCACGCGCGTCGTCGTTTCGCGCAGATTGGCCTGGATCGCCGCATCCAAAGGCAGGACCGCGTTCTTGTCCTCGATGAAATCGCCCAAATGCGAATCTTCCTCGTCGCCGATCGGCGTCTCAAGGCTGATCGGCTCTTTGGCGATCTTCAGGACCTTGCGGACCTTTTCGAGCGGCATGATCAGCTTGTCGGCGAGTTCTTCGGGCGTCGGCTCGCGGCCGATCTCGTGCAGCATCTGGCGCGAGGTGCGGACCAGCTTGTTGATGGTCTCGATCATATGGACGGGAATGCGGATGGTGCGCGCCTGATCGGCGATCGAGCGGGTGATCGCCTGGCGGATCCACCACGTCGCATAGGTCGAGAATTTGTAGCCGCGGCGGTATTCGAACTTATCGACCGCTTTCATCAGGCCGATATTGCCTTCCTGGATCAAGTCGAGGAATTGCAAACCGCGATTGGTATATTTCTTGGCGATCGAAATGACGAGGCGGAGATTGGCCTCGACCATTTCCTTCTTGGCGCGCGCCGCTTCGCGCTCGCCGCGCTGCACGGTCTGGACGATGCGGCGGAACTCGACCGGCGGCACGCCGGCTTCGGCCGCGACCGTGACGATCTCGGCGCGCAGCTTCTTGATTTCCTCGGTGTGCTTGCCGGCAAGACCCGACCAGCCTTTGCCGTGCAGCCGCTTGACCTGAGAAAGCCAATCCGGCGCGAGCTCGAAGCCGATATGGTGATTGAGGAAGTCCTGGCGCTTGACGCCCGCGCTCTCGGCCATGCGCAAGAGCTTGCCTTCGGCCGTGACGAGCCGGCGGTTGAGGCCGTAAAGCTGATCGACCAATTGCTCGATGCGCGCATTATTGAGGCGGACGTTCTTCATCGCCTCGACGATCTGGGCCTTCAGCTTGTCGTAGCTGCGCTCGGCGCTCTTGCCGAGCTCTTCGCCCTCGTTGAGCGACTTGAGGCGGTTGTCCTGGCGCTTCTGCAGCTTCTTATAAAGCGCGGCGATCTCGTCGAGGATCGCCAGCACACCGGGCTTCAGCTCCGCCTCCATGGCGGCGAGCGAGATCGCGTTCTCTTCGGCGTCGGCGTCTTCGCCTTCGGGCGCGGCTTCGGCCGGCTCTTCGCCGTCCGCCTTCGCTTCCGCGGCAGCCTCGGCGGCTTCGGGGTCCTCGCCATTCGCGACGGCGGCGGCCTTGGCGGCCTCTTCGGTCTCGAAGGCGTTGTTGCCGTATGTCGCGTCGAGATCGACGACGTCGCGCAACAGCATCCGGTTCTCATTGAGCGCGTCGCGCCAGCTGATCAGCGCGCGCATCGTCAGGGGGCTCTCGCAAATGCCGCCGATCATCATCTCGCGACCGGCCTCGATGCGTTTGGCGATCGCGATCTCGCCCTCGCGCGACAACAGCTCGACCGAGCCCATTTCGCGCAGATACATCCGCACCGGGTCGTCCGTGCGGCCGATATCATCGTCGTCGAGATTGCCGCCGGCGCGGCCCTCGCCGTCGCCCTCGCCGTCTTCGTCCGCCTCTTCGGCCTCGACGACGTTGACGCCGAGCTCCGAGAGCATCGTCATCGTGTCTTCGATCTGTTCGGAAGAGACCTGTTCGGGCGGCAGCGCCGCGTTCAGCTCGTCATAGGTGACATAGCCGCGCTCCTTGCCGCGGGCGATCATCTTTTTGATCGTCGCCGCAACTGCGTCGAGCAACGGTGCTTCCGCTGCTTCCTCGCGGTTCTCCGGAACTTCCGCCGCGCTCGCCGACTTGCTCGCCATTTCCGTCCCGCCCTGCAATACCGACAGCCAAGAACGAATGCCGTGCCGAAGCAAGGCCCCGCTTCTTACCACCCTATGGTTAATCTTTCTTTTACCGCTTTTCGCATCCCGCACCGACCCCCGTCGCCTGCGGACCGATCATCGGCCCGAGAACCACGCCGCTATCGCTCCGCGTCAAAGCGCACTTTCGCCTTCATCCTTGTCTTCGAGCAAAGGCTGAAGGCGTGTCCAATTCTCGACGCTCATATCGCCGGCGAGATCGCGCTCGGCATCCCGGATTTGCACTCCGAGGCGACGCTTCTCGAACCGACTTCTGGTATCCGCCCATCCGAGCCGCACGGTTTCGGCATCGGCATCGGTCCGCGCAAACGCGGCATGGTTCAGCACCTGTGCCGACAGCACACCTTCGACCGCCTTGGCGAATCCGTCGTCTCTCAAGTGGCGAATCAGCGTCTCTGCGTCAAGATCAGGTTGCGGAGCGTGGGTTTTTAGGATTGCGATTCGAAGCTTGTCAAGGTCAGGTGACCGAAACTCGAGTTGCGCGAATTCTTCCTCGACCTCGTTCAAGAGCTCGGGATGATTCAACACCAGCGCGAGGGTGATTTCCTCGCGCCGTCGCGCGAGCAGCTGCGGGTCGCCCTGCGGCGCGGCCTCGCGCCAGGGCGGCGGCGGCGCGAAACGGCGCGATCGTCCGCGATCGCCGCGCTCCGGCCAGCGTGTGCCGCCGAAGCGCTGCGTTAAAGTCCGTCCGCCGACGGGACCGCGGCGCGCCCCGAACGCATCGGCCAGGCGCTCGCGGCAGAAATTGCGATAGTGCTCCTGCACGCTGCGATCGGCGATAAGGCGTACCTGCTGATCGAGGCGCTTTTCGAGTGCGGCGCGGCGCTCGGGCGTGTCGGCGGGCTTCGCGGTCTCGAGTCGCCAGAGCACCTCGGCAAGCGGCTCGGCGCGATCGAGCAATGCGCGCATCGCTTCCGCGCCGTGGTGGAGGATGAGGCTATCGGGATCCTCGGACGCGGGCAGGATCGCAAAGCGCAGCGATAGCCCCGGTTTGAGGATCGGCAGCGCGCGGCTCAAAGCGCGCGCCGCGGCGCGCTGGCCCGCGGCATCGCCATCGAAGCACAGCACCGGCTCGGGCGCCATGCGCCACAGCTCTTCAATCTGCGCTTCGGTGAGCGCGGTGCCAAGCGGCGCGACCGCGGTCGCGAAGCCGGCCCGGTGCAGCGCGATCACGTCCATATAGCCTTCAACGACGATCACCGACGGGTCCTTGGCGGCGGCGACGCGGGCCAGCGCCCAGCCATAAAGGTTGCGCCCTTTGTTGAAGAGCGGCGTGTCCGGCGAATTGAGGTATTTCGGCTGCCCGTCATCCATGACGCGGCCGCCGAAGGCGATGATGCGGCCGCGCCGATCGCCGATCGGGAAGATCACCCGGTTGCGGAAATAGTCGTAGCTGTCGCCGTCCCCTTCGGGCTTGCGCAGCAGACCGGCCTCGATCAGGAGAGACTCGGTGATCGTGCCGCTCATCACGGCGCGCTTCAACTTATCGCGGCCGTCGGGCGCAAAGCCGAGGCGAAAGCGCCGGATGGTCGCGTCGTCGAGCCCGCGGCGTTCGAGATAGGCGCGCGCCGCACGACCTTCAGGGCCGTGCAGCATCTTCTCGAAGAACGCGCACGCGGCATCGACCGCGCCCTGCAACGTCGCCTCGCGCGCGGCGCGCTCGCGCTCTTCACGCGATTCCTGCGGCACCTCGAGTCCGGCGCGGCGCGCCAGCTGCTCGACCGCTTCCGGAAACGAAAGATTTTCCGTCTGCATCGTGAAGCCGATGGCATCGCCATGCGCGCCGCAGCCGAAGCAGTGATAGAAGCCTTTGTCCTCGACGACGCTGAAGGACGGCGTCTTCTCGTTATGGAAGGGACAAAGGCCGGTGAATTCGCGTCCGCGCCGGATCAACTTGACGCGCCGCCCGACGATCTCGGCCAGAGAGACGCGCTGGCGGATTTCGTCGAGGAAGCGGGGCGGAAAAGCCATCAGCTTTTAGCTTTCAGCTATCAGCCGTCAGCATAACGGCGTCGCCGCAAGTGTAGTGCTCAGCACTCGAGCGTCAAACGTCCGCGCCGAGAAACTTGTGGACGGCTGAATGCAGAGAGCCGAGCGCTACCCCAGCAGCTTCTTCAC
>DATGLO010000115.1:0-5837 GCA_035294105.1 Allostellaceae bacterium | reverse complement strand
CGGCCGACCCCAGAGATTGCCGTCGCCCGTCACCATGCCAGTTACGAAATCCTCATAGGAGCCGGTGGCCTTACCCTTCTCCAGCTTCACGCGGACGATTTTGTAGCCGGTGCGCTGGCCGCGATTCCACGAGCCGTGCAGCGCGACGAAGAGGTCGTTGCGGTACTCGGCGGGGAACTGGTTGCCCCTATAGAAGGCGATGCCGAGCGGCGCCGAATGCGGTTGGATCAACACGTCGCCGACAACGACTTTGTTACCCGGCACGGGCGGCACGCCGGTGACGCGCGGATCGCGGTGATCGCCGTTGTAGTAATACGGCCAGCCGTAGAATTTTCCCGGCTGGAAGTGGGTGACGTAATCGGCCGGCACGTTGTCGCCGAAAAGATCGCGTTCGTTGACCGATGCCCAGAGTGCGCCGTTCACGGGATCGAAGGCGAGCTCGACGGGATTGCGCGTGCCCGACACCAGCACCTGCTTGTCGCTGCCGTCGGAATTGAACTGTAGGACATTGGCGCGGAATTTCTCGGCAGCCGGCCCATTATCCTGGATGTTGGTGCTCGATCCGACCGCGACGAGGATGTGTTTGCCGTCGGGCGTCGCGACAACGTCGCGCGTCCAATGCAGCGGCCCGGGCAAATCGGGCACGATCATCTGTGCCGGACCGCGCGGCTTGGTGTCGCCGACGCGATAGGGGAAGCGCACCACCTGATTCATCGACGCGATATAGATCCATTGCGGATCGGGCCCAGGCGGGAAAAAGGCGATACCGAACGGCTTTTCCGCGACCTGCGCGAAAACCTGATCGCTCTCCGCTTTGTCGGCACCGGCCGGCGCGCGGAGGATATGAATGAGACCGGATCCGCTTTCCGACAGGAAGATATCGCCGTTAGGTGCGATCTTCATTTCGCGCGGGACCTTATAGCCGGTGGCGAATGCGGAAACGGTAAAACCCGGCAGCACGCGCGGCATCGCACCATCGGGACGCGGCGCGAGCTTCGGAAAGTTGCGCGCGATCGCACTCTCGAAAGGCTGCGGCAGATCGCCGACCGTCACCTTGTGCCAATCGCCCGGCGCGTCGCGCGTGTAATCGCCGAAAGCCTGCTTGCCCTGATAGACGGTTTCGGCGGCATTCGCCGCCAAACCCGCGCCCAGCAACGCCGCCGTCGCGACCACCCATCTCGTCACGCGCTTCATGGCTGCCTCCCCCAGAGTTTCGCCGTCGGATTCGTTTAGACTTTGAAGCTCTCGAACGTCTCCGGCGCGAACAAATCCTCGGGCTTCAAGCGCCGCGGCGACAGCCCTTGCTCGTGGTGGTAGCGCAAGAAGGTATCGAGGACGTGGCGGTTGGGCTCAAGCCCGTAGGCCCACCAATCGTCGCCAAACTCGCGCTGCGTCTCTTCGACATAGGCCATCTGCCAGGGCAGCATGGTCGAATAGGCTTCCTGGTGACGAAGCTGATCGTAGATCTTGCGCTGCGCCTCGACGAAGGCCTTGAAGAGCGACTGCGCGATCCAGCGATTGGCCTCGTAGACCTCGCGCCGGATGGCGACGGTGTGCATGATCGGGAAAATCTTCGTTTTGCGGAAATAAGCGCGCTCGATCTCGACATAGTTCTCGAACAGCCGCTTCACCCGATCGGGCGCGGTGTAGAAGGTTGAGGGCGGATGCGGCGCCTGGATCGCATCGAGCTCGCCCGCAGCGATCATCGCCGAGAGCGTCTTCGACGGATTGATCGCCTCGAGCTTGAATTTCGGCGGCAGGTCGAGGGCGATCTTCTCGACGCGCCCGGGCTCGAACAACCCGCCGGTGAAGTAGCGCGGGCTCGCCGGATCGAGGCCGTATTCGTCTTGCAGGATGCCGCGGATCCAGACCGGCGCGGTGAGTTGGTATTCCGGCGTGCCGATGCGCCTGCCGGCCAAATCCTTGGGCTCCTTGATGCCGCTCTGCGCCGAAACATAGATGAAGCTGTGGCGGAACATGCGCGAGGGGAAAACCGGGATCGCGATGAAGGGCCGGTCCGGCTTCGATAGCGAGACGGTGTAGGACGACAGCGACATCTCGGCGAGATCGAATTCGCGATGCCGCGCCATGCGGAAGAAAGTCTCCTCGACCACATGCTTCATGCAGACGAGTTCGATACCCTCGGGCACGACGCTGCCATCGGCGAGCGCGCGCATCCGGTCGTAGTCCCAGCACGAGAAGGAAAGACGCAACTTCGTCATCAGCCCGATATACCCCAGGTGAGTTTGCTATGATAATGACACCCGCAAGATCGCGCCGCCACTTCACCTTTTGAGGAGATTGCCGATGAACCCGCTGACCCTTGCCCAAGCCTCGACCATCGTCGACACCGCGCTGGCCCATGGCCGCAGCGCGAAGTTCAAGCCTTTGACGGTCGTGGTGCTCGATGCCGGCGGGCATCGCGTCGCGATGAAGCGCGAGGACGGTTCGAGCATCCTCCGCCCGCAGATCGCCGAAGGCAAGGCCTGGGGCACGCTCGGCATGGGCTTCGGCGGCCGCGAGTTCGCGCGCCGCGTGCAGGGCAATCCCGCCTTCATGACCTCGCTGATGGTCGCGTCCGAAGGCAAAGTGGTGCCGAATGCCGGCGGCGTGTTGATCAAGGACGCCGAGGGCAACATCCTCGGCGCTGTCGGGATTTCGGGCGACACCTCGGAAAACGACGAAGCCTGCGCCGTCGCCGGCATCAAGGCGGCCGGCCTCAACCCCGATACGGGCGATAAAGCGTAAACCTAAGACGACTTTCGGCGGCCGCGCCAGAAGAACGGCCAGGTCACGCGGCGGCGATAGAGCATCGGAAACGGATTGCGCGAGGCGGACGGCGCGTAGGCGCGCGCATTCTCGATCACCGCCTCGCCCATGTTCTCGAGGGCGATCACGCCGAGGACATCGCCGACGCGCGGCACGCGATTGGCGCCGCCGGCGACGATCGCGAGCCGGGCGCCGCGCCGCGCCAGCCGGCCGATCACAAAGAACATCGTGTCGTTGGGACGCACGAGCACGAAATCGTTGCGCGCGAGATCGCCCAAGCGCAGCCCCGGGTCGTTGGGGCGCCACAGCTTGAAGCCGGGGTCAAGCCGTATATAGCCGGTCAGGCGGTTGCCGGTCGCGATCATCAAGTAGAACGGCCGCCCGGTCTCGACCAGCGACGCGATCGTCTCGTCGATGCGCGCATCGGCCGACCGCGCCTCGAAATCGCTCGACATCGCCCGCTCGGCGGCGCGGATGCGATACATGTTCGCCTGCAGCGAGTCCGGAACCTCGTGGCCCTTATCGGCGAGCTTCAGCGTGTAGATGCTTTGCGGCAGCACCGCCTTGCGCACCGCGATTGCCAGAGTCACGGCCATGATCAGCGGTACGATCACGTTGTAGTCGCGGGTCAGCTCGAACACCATGACGATGGCGGTCATCGCCGCGCCCGTGGTGCCGCCGAGCATGCCCGCCATGCCGACAATGGCGTAATCGGGCAGGTTGATGTTGAGCTGCGGCATCAGGATTTGCGTCACATTGCCGACGATGCCGCCGAGCGATGCGCCGATGATCAGCGAAGCCGAGAAAACGCCGCCGCTGCCGCCCGAGGCGAGCGTCAAGGTCGTCGCCGCGACCTTCGCCACGAAGATCAGCGCGAAGATCCGCAGCATGACGTCGTCGCCGCGCAGCATGTCCTGCAGCGCGGCGTAGCTCGGTCCCTCGATCTGATAGTCGCCGGTCACCTGTTTCATGCCGAAGACCATCAGCCCGACCAGCAGCATGGCGAAAGCATGCTTGAGGTAGGGCTGGCGCGTGATGCGATTGAGCAACTGCTCGGTCCAGCCGATCACCCGGATCATCAGCCAGGACATGAGCCCGAGCAGCAGCCCGAAAACGATGAAGGGTACGAGATCGAGCACGCCGGAAATGCGCAGCTCGGGCGCGGTGATGGTCTGGACCAGGAAGGTCGGCTGCAAGCCGTAGAAGATGCGTGCGACGAAGGTCGCGGCGGCCGCCCCCATGGTCACGGGCAGCAAGGTCCGCGGGCTGATCTCGGGCATCATCAGCTCGACGGCGAAGACGATCGAGCCGAGCGGCGCGTTGAAGGCGGCAGCCAGTCCCGCCGCCCCGCCCGCGGCCACCAGGGTCATGCGTTGCCATTGGGCCAGGTTGGTGAAGCGCGCGGCACGCGAGGCGATCGCCGCCCCGATCTGCACGACCGCGGCCTCGCGGCCGACCGAGCCGCCGGAGCCGCTTTGGATGCCCGCGGCCATGGATTTCACGAAGGCCTGGAGGGAGCGGACCCGGCCCTCGCGGTAGTAGATCGCATCGATGATGTCGGAGACGCCCTGGCCGCGGCGGTCGGGCGGCGGCAGGCGCGTCAGGAAGATCACCACCATCCCGCCGACGATCGGCGACAGGATCACCAGCGGCCCGAGCCAACTCGAGGGGGTATGGACGTTCGGATCGTAATAAAGCGAGAATTCGCCGAGGAAAAAGAAGTTATGGATGCCGGCGACGACCGCGCGAAAGGCCACGCCAGCGAGGCCGGTGACAATCCCGATCGCCAGGGCCATGACCGACATCTCGACCATGCTGGCGCTGCGGCCTTCGGCACTGAACGGGAGTCGGGCCATTAATAAATAACACTCCTCCCGGCGGAGGGTTTATGCCCTCCCAGGCTGAACCAAGAACGACATGAGGCGGACTTTATTCCTTTATGATCCCTTATCTTGCACGAGGGAAGTTAAAGAAGGCGCCGCGCCCCGAAAATTCACAGCGGTTGAGGGCGCCGGCCGTTCCCGCTAAGTCTTGGCGATGGCCGCTCCGCGTCCGCATGTGCCGCCAGTCGAGCCCGGGCTACTCGGCTCGGCCGTGTTTCTGTTTCGTGAATATTTGGAGCGCACCGCCGCCGAGAACCCCGCTCCCGAGGAGGGCGAGGAAGAAGCCGCTTTCGACATCGACACGCGCGCGGTGCTCGATCTCTTCGCCGACGAGCTCGGAACCAACGTCCAGACGACCCTCGCGCTCTATTTGCGGGTAACCGCGCTCTATCGGCTCCTCGCGCGCAGCCCTTCCCTCGCCAGCCTCGCCATCGACGAGACCCAGCCGGGCGGCAGCTTTACCGAGAACGCGCTGATCGCCGCCGCGAAGCTCGACGTGGCGGTATCACAAAAAGGTGAGGACCGGACCGCAGATTTCGATCCGCGCCAGTTCCGTGAGGCCCTCGAGGCTTAGGCCGGTAAGAGGGGCCACCTACTCCATCGCGGCATGCGCGCCGCCGCCCGCGCTCGGCGCCGGACGGACCCGGCGCATGATCAGCAGCAGCGGGATCATGATTGCGCAGATCACCGCCATCAGCTCGAAGCAGTCGAGGTAGGCGATCATCGACGCCTGCTGCGTCACTTCCATGTTGAGCGCGGACAAGCCGGCGAGCGAGTGGATATTCCACAGCGACGAGACGCCCGGATCCTGCAGCGCCTGATTGAACGGCGTCACATTGGCGCCGATCGCTTCATGCACGGTCTGCGTGGCGCGCGCGAGATAATTCTCGGCGATCGAAATGCCGATGCTGCCGCCGACATTGCGCACGAGGCTGAAGAGCGCCGCCGCCTCGTTTCGGTAAATCTGCGGCAGCGTGCCGAACGTCACGAGCGACAGCGGCACGAAGATCAGCCCCATGCCGAGGCCCTGGCCGACACCGGCGATCGCCACCGGTTGCCAGCCCATGTCGATCGTCCAGCCATGCGGGATCCAAAACGACCAGGCCGATATAATGAAGCCGATGAGCATCAAGAGGCGCGCATCGAAGCGATTGGTGAGCTTGCCGACCGTCAGCATCGAGATCA
>DATGLO010000114.1:0-8479 GCA_035294105.1 Allostellaceae bacterium | reverse complement strand
CTCGATCGGCTTCAGCATCAGGGTCCGGATTCGCGACAGCTCGTCGACGATGGCCCGATCGCTGCGATAAACGCGCGCCAACTGGTTGACTTTGGGTACGATCGCGAGCACTTCGCCGCAGCGCTCTTGCAGCGCCTCGATATAGGCGAGCTCGCGGGCCAGATCGTCGATGCGTTGCTGTACCACCTCGGCATTCATCTGCTCGTTCATGCGCGTCGCGATCGCGGCTGCCGCCATCTGCACTTTCTCGATCGTCTCCGGGCGGGCGACGAACGCCTGCAGCACTTCGTCGGGCGCCCCGATCGTTTCGCCGCTGCCGATCGTCTTCGCCCAAAGATGCGCCTTGGCGCGCAGGCGGTGACGTTCTTCGACCGACCACGAGGCCGTACCGTCCAAGAGCTCGCGCGGGATCGAATCGCCGGGCCGTATCTCTTTGACGAAGCGCAGGCTCTTTTCGACGATTCGCAGCAAGACATCGTCGGGTCCATCGCGCTCGATCTCGAATTCGCGGCGGACCGTGCTGAGCGGAAGCGATGCCACGAGCGTACCGAGCTCGACATGGAAGGCGGGGGTCGAGCCGTCCTCGGTCAGCGCGAAGCGCGCACCCTTGAGCCCGAACACGCGATGCTCAAAGAGAAAGTGCGTGCTGCGATCGACGTCGTAGCTGCCGAGCTCGGACGCGGAATCACTCATAGCGGCGCTTTCTCACCCTCCTACGACAGCAAGACCGAAAAGCGGAAAAGGGGCGGCTGCACAATGGCCGTCATAACCGCATCAGCCTAGGCACCCCGCGTAAAAACGGAGTTAAAGGTCCGTGACCAACGACCTACTAGCGGTTGAGTCGGCGGTCTCGTCTTAACTTGCGCCCGACCGGGCGCGCGCCCACAATGCCGCGCAAGATCAATGCGCTAGGAGGCACCCGGTCGTGACAATGCGTGTGGCCATTCTTGACGACTATCAGGGGATCGCCCTGCGCCTCGCGGACTGGAAAAGCCTGCAACCCGAGGTCCAGGTCGAAGCTTTTCCCGAGCATATCCGCGACGTCGACGAGCTGGCCAAGCGCCTCCAGGCCTTCGAATGCGTGGTGCTGATGCGCGAGCGCACGGCGCTGCGCCGGCCGCTGATCGAAAAGCTGCCGAATCTCAAGCTCGTCATCACCACCGGCATGAATAACAACTCGGTCGACGCCGCCGCCCTCGCCGAGCGCGGCATCGTCTATTGCGGCACCGACGGACTTGGTCATTCGACCGCCGAGCTCACCTGGGGCCTCATCATCGACCTTTTCCGCAACATTCCGCATGAGGATCACGCGTTGCGCCAGGGCCGGTGGCAGACGCGGATCGGCCACGGCATCAAGGGCAAGACGCTCGGCATCATCGGCCTCGGCCGGCTCGGCACCATGGTGGCCGGCTACGGCAAGGCTTTCGGCATGGAGGTTCTCGGCTGGAGCCGCAGCTTCAATCCCGAAAAGGCCACCGCCCTCGGCATCAAAAGCGTCACCAAGGACGAGCTCTTTGCCCGCTCGGACGTGATCACCATCCACGTCTCGCTGAGCGACAGCTCGCGCGGCCTCGTCGGCGCGGCCGATATCGCGCGGATGAAGCCGAGCGCCTATCTCGTCAACACCTCGCGCGCGCCGATCGTCGACGAGGCGGCGTTGCTTGCCGCCCTGAAAGGCCGCAAGATCGCCGGCGCGGCGATCGACGTGTTCGACGACGAGCCCGTCACCAACGGCCATCCGTTCTTCGAGCTCGACAACGTCGTCGTGACGCCGCATCTCGGTTATGCGATCGAAGAGAATTTCCGCGTCAACTATGCAAGCGCGGTCGAGAACATCCGGGCTTTCCTCGACGGAAAGCCGATCCGGCTGATCAAGCCGCGAAGCTGAGCCCGGCCAAGAGGGGGAATGGCATGTTTCGCCGCACCGTCAGCATTTTCATTGCGCTTGCCGCGAGCGCGGCGATTTTCGCGTCGCCCTCGGCCGCGCAAACTCAGGTCGTGCTGGCCAATCCCGCGCTTAGCCTCTCGTTCAGCGCGAGCTACCTGGCAGACGACCTCGGCTACTTCAAAGCGAACGGGCTCGAGGTGAAGACGATCCTCGTCCCGGGCGTGGGTGCCTTCAATGCCGTGGTTTCGGGCAGCGCCGATTTCGCGCAGCCTTCGGCGATCTCGCTGACCCGCGCCGCTGCCAAGGGCCAGCGCATGCTCGCGATCGCCGAAACCTCCAACAAGCCGATCATCCAGGTCGCGCTGCGCAAGGACATCGCGACGGCCGGCGGCTTCGATCCCAAGGCGCCTTTCGAAAAGAGGGCCGCGTTATTGCGCGGCCGCACCGTCGCTGTCGACGCCACCGGCTCGCTCATCCACGGTTATGTGCTGCTCATGGCGAAGCGCGCAGGCATCGATGCGAATGGCATGCAGATCGCGTTCATGCAGCCGCCGAATATGCTGGCGGCGTTCCAATCGAAGCAGATCGACGGCTTTGCCATGTCGCCGCCCTGGCCCGAGGTTCCCGTCGCGCAGGATGACGCGGTCATGCTCGCCAGCGGGCCCGACGGCGAGCCCGCCGATCTCGAGCCGTTCGCAAACAATGTCGTCATAACCCGGCCCGCCACGTGCCAACAGCGCCGCGCGGTGTGCGCAGGAATGGGACGCGCATTCGCCGAGGCGGAAGCCTATATCCACGACCATCCGGTCGAGGCGCTGGCGCTGTTGAAGAAGCGTTTCTCGACGCTCGACGACAAGGTGCTGAACCTCGCTTTCGACACGATCCGCAAGATCAGCCCGAACCCGCCGTTGATCGATCCCAAGGGATTCGAGAACGCCGAGCGCTTCAACATCGATGCCGGGCTGATGAAGCCCGAGGATAAGCTCGCTTCGTATGACGGGCTCTACAGCAACGATTTCGTGAAATAGCGACCTTCAAGGGGAGAAGCATGAAGACACAGCATATTGCCTGGATCGGCGCCGCGGCCGCAGTGCTGGCACTCGGCGCGTTCGCGCCGGCGCACGCGCAGACCGAGGTCAAGATCGGCTTCATCAACAGCTATTCGGGCTTCCTCGCCGAGCCCGGCGACGAGATGGACAAGGGCGTCATGCTCTACAAAGCGGAGCATGACAAGGACCTGCCGCCCGGCGTGACCGTGACGATCTTGAAGCGCGACGATACCTCGACCCCCGAAACCGCGAAACGCCTGGCGCAAGAGTTGATCACCCGCGACCACGTCAACCTTCTGTTCGGGGTCGTCGGCTCGCCGCAAGCCGCCGCGATCGCGCCGCTGACCGCCGAAGCGAAAATTCCGCTGGTCATCACCAACGCCGCCGGCACCACGATCACGCGCATCTCGCCCTATGTCGTGCGCGACAGCTTCACGCAGTGGCATACGGCGCTGCCCATCGGACAATGGGCCGTGAAGCAAGGCTGGAAGACCGCTTTCACGGCAGTCAGCGATTTCATCCCGGGCCACGACGCCGACGACGCTTTCAAGAAAGGCTTCACCGATGCGGGCGGCAAGATCCTCGGCTCGATCGCCTTCTCGCCGGCGAGCCCCGATTTTCCGCCGGTCGTACAGCGCATCCGCGACACCAAGCCGGACGTCGCTTTCGTCTGGGTGCCGGCCGGCTTACAAGCGACGGCAATGATGAAAGCGATCCAGGATCTCGGCGTGCGCCAAGCCGGGATCAACGTCGTCTCGACACAAGACCTCGTTCCCGACGAAGGACTGCCGGATATGGGCAACGCGGCGATCGGCGTGATCACCGCCGGCAATTATTCGGCCGCCGCCGATCGCCCCGCCAACAAGGCTTTTCTCGCCGATTGGAACAAGGCTTATGGCGACAAGGCGACTCCCGATTTCCTCTCGGTCGACGGCTGGGACGGTCTCGCCATGGTCTATGCGATGCTGAAGGAGACCAAGGGCAAGTTCACCAGCGACGAAGCCATGAAATTCTTTGCCAATTACAAGACCGATGCGAGCCCGCGCGGGCCGATCTCGATCGATCCGAACACGCGCGACATCGTCCAGAACATCTATATCCGCAAGACCGAGATGAAGGACGGCAAGCTCGCCAATGTCGAATTCGACATGATCCCGAACGTCAAGGATCCGTGGAAAGAGCTGAACCCGCCGAAGTGACGGCGCGTTCTCTTTGAGTGGAGATGGCTGAGGCAACGATACGCTTCGACGGTCGCGTGGCCATCGTCACGGGCGCCGGCAACGGGCTCGGACGGTGCCACGCGCTCGGTCTCGCCGCGCGCGGCGCCGAGCTCGTCGTCAACGACCGAGGCGGCGCGGTCGACGGCGCGGGACAATCGGCGGCGGCCGAGAAAGTCGCCGCGGAAATCATCGCGGCCGGCGGCACGGCCATCGCCGATACCGCCGACGTGACCGACCCGGCGCAAGTCGCCGCGATGGTCGCGCGCGCGGCCAAGCGCTGGGGCCGCATCGACATCCTCGTCAGCAATGCCGGCATCCTGCGCGACAAGAGCTTTGCGAAGATGGCGCTCGACGATTTCCGCGCCGTGGTCGAGGTGCATCTGATGGGCGCGGTCCATTGCGCCAAGGCGGTCTGGGAGCATATGCGGGCGCAGAATTACGGGCGCATCGTCTTCACGACATCGTCTTCCGGACTTTACGGCAATTTCGGCCAGGCCAATTACGGCGCCGCCAAAGCGTCGCTGATCGGGCTGATGAAGGTCTTGGACCAGGAAGGCCGCAAGAACGACATCCGCGTCAACATCCTCTCGCCGACCGCGGCGACGCGCATGACCGAGAGCCTGCTGCCGGCGGAGGATCGCGCCCTACTAGACCCAGCGAGCGTGACGCCGGGGCTCCTCTATCTCGTCAGCGACGACGCGCCGTCGGGCGTGATGCTTTGCGCCGGCGCCGGCTGCTTCGCCCGCGCGGAAGTGGTCGAGACCCAGGGGCTTTATCTCGAGGCCGCCGAGCGCACGCCCGAGACCATCGCCGCGCGCTTTGCCGAGATTTCCGCGGCCGAAGGCCAAGCGAGCCTTGCCGATGCCTGGGCACAAACGAAAAAATATGTGGCGATGGCTCGCGAAGCCGCTAAATCACGACCATGAACACGAAGATTGCGATCGTCGGCGGCGGCATTTGCGGGTTGGCACTGGCGCTTAACTTGAAGCGCCGCAACATCGATTGCCGCGTCTTCGAGACCGCGCCCGAGCTGAAAGAGCTCGGCGTCGGCATCACGCTTCTGCCGCATGCGACGCGCGAGCTCGATGCCCTCGGCCTCTTGCCCGAAATCAAGTCGCTGGCGATCGAGAATGCCGAAAGCTGTTTCTTCAATCGCTTCGGCCAGCTTCTCTATAAAGAGCCGCGCGGCAAATACGGCGGCTATGCCTACCCCGAGCTCGGCATCCATCGCGGCCGCCTGCATATGACAATCTATCGCGCCGCCCTCGCGGCGCTCGGCGCCGATCGCATCGTCACCGATCGCCATTGTGTCGCGATCGAGCAAAGCGACAGCGGCGTCGCGATCCGCTTCCGCGAGACCTCGACCGGCAAGATGCTCGATCCGGTTGCTGCCGAGGTCGCGATCGGCTGCGACGGCATCAACTCGGCCGTGCGCAAGCAATTTTATCCCGACGAACAGGTCGCCTTCGCCGGCATCAACACCTGGCGCGGCGTGACGCGAAGAAAGCCGATCCTGACCGGCCGCACCTATATGCGCGTCGGCTCGATCAAGACCGGCAAGATCGTGATCTATCCGATCATCGACAATGTCGACGGCGCCGGCAACCAGCTCATCAACTGGATGGCCGAGATCCAGACGCAGAACGTCGCCAAGAACGATTGGAACAAGGCCGGAAAGCGCGAGGATTTCCTGCCGATCTATCAAGGCTGGAAGTTCGATTGGCTCGATGTCGGCGCGCTCATTCGCGACGCCGACACGATCCTCGAATATCCGATGGTCGATAAAGACCCGATCGCGCGCTGGACTTTCGGCCGCGTCACCTTCGCGGGCGACGCCGCGCATCCGATGTATCCGCGCGGCTCGAATGGCGCAGCGCAGGCGCTGATCGACGCGCGCACCTTGGCCGATTTTCTCGGCCGCATGCCGCCGGTCGAGGCGCTGAAGGAATACGAAGCGAAACGGCTCGATACGACGGCGAAGATCGTCCGCACCAACCGCGAGCACCCGCCCGATTTCATCAACATCCGCGTCGAAGAGCTGGTCGGCGACAAGCCTTACGACGACCTCGACAAGGTCATTACTCAGGACGAGCTGCGCGCGCTCAGCGACAATTACAAACGCGTCGCGGGATTTGCCTTAGAGGATGTGAAGTAGCGACTACCGCCACTTGGGCATCAGACGCGCGGCGTTGCCGCGATCGATCGCGGCGAGATCGCTTTGCGAAAAGCCGAAATCGATAATGCCCTTCGCGGTTTCGGTCGCGGTGCGATAGGGGAAATCGGTCCCGAACAGGATCTGCGAGCTGGCGACGAGCCGCGTCAGCCCCATCAGCGCCCAGGGATGCGCCGCCTGCGCCGTGTCGTAATGGAAGCGCTTCAGATGCGCGAGCGAGCCGCCTTCGACCGCCGGCGCCCAGCGGCCGGGCGCGCGCTCGAACCGCTCGACGAGGAACGGCATCGTCCCGCCGGCATGCGAGAAAATCCATTGGATGTCGGGAAAGCGCGTCGTCGCGCCGCCGAAGATCAGGCTGGCGATCGCGCGCGTCGTATCGGAGCCGAACTCGACCACCGAATCGTTCACGCCCGGCAGGCAATCGTGCAGGCAATTCGGCGCGAGCGGATGGGTGTATATCACGGCCTTGCGGCGGTTGAGCTCGTCGAAGATCGGATCGTAATAAGGATCGCCGAGCCACTTGTCGCCGATATTGGTGATGAGATTGATGCCGTCGGCATTGAGCGCGCGATAGGCGTGATCGATCTCCAAGAGGCTGCCTTCGATGTCGAGGATCGGCAGCGATGCGAAGAGGCCGAAGCGGCCGGGATGATCCTGCGCCAGCTTCGCCACGAACTCGTTCCAGTCGCGCGCCAGCGCCCGCTGCTCGTCCTTGGGCTTCGGCCAGATCGTAACCGGATGGGGCAGCGAGATGATCGCGGTCGCGACGCCGCCTTTGTCCATGTCTGCGAGCGATTTCTCGAGCGACCACGACATCCGCGGCGCGTTGCCGTAGGTGATCTGCGACGCGGCTTTGATGTAGCTCGGAGGCGTCACGTGATGATGCACGTCGATGCGGCGCGGATCGGCCATCGTCAATTTCCTTTGATGTCGCTTGCCGCCGCCTCGCCGGCGAGCTTGCCCCAGGTCAGCGCCTTGGCGAGACCGCCGGTATAGCCGGTGACCGGCCCGCCTTCGAGCCCGCCGATGGTGCCGCCCGCAGCGTAGAGACCCGCGATCGCGCGGCCCTCTTTATGTTGCACGCGCGCGTGGTCGTCGATCACCACGCCGCCCATCGTATAGGTGATGCCGGCGCAAAGCGGCACGGCGAAGAACGGCGCGGTGCGGATCGGCAGCGCTTTCGAGCCCCAGATATGCCCAATATCGGCGCTCCGCGCCGGCGTCAGCTGCGCCGTCGTGTTGCTCGCGACGGCGTTGTTGTAATGCGCGACGGTTTCGGCGAGCGCCGCGGCCGGCAACCCGGCCTTCGCGGCGAGCTCGTCGAGCGTCTGTGCGCGATAGAACGTCGCCTCGGTCGTCTCCAAGAAAGGATTGGCGGACATCACGTACGTCTTGCCGCTCAATTCCCAGATCGCCTGATCGAAGATCGCGACCGCGCCCAAGGGATCGTCGAGCCGCGCGATCGCATTGGCGACCGAGACGCCCGCGAGTCCTTCATCGGTAAAGCGCCGGCCGTGCTTGTCGGCGGCGATACCGGCGGCGATCGGGAAATCGATGGTCGGATAAGGCCAGAGCTCTGGATCGTCCATCGCGTCGCGCGCCTGGACATGGCCGTAGAAGCGATCCATGTCGCTGAGCGCCGCGCCGACAACTTCGGCCATCAGCAAACCGTCGCCGCGCCCGCTCTTTGCGTTACGCTGCAACAGCCGCTCGGGATGGGCGCTGACGAAGCGCTTCAGCAAATCGGAATTCGCCTGGAAGCCGCCGTCGGCAAGCACGACCGCGCGCGCCTCGATACGTTGCGTTCCGCCGACCGCATCGGCAATGACGCCGGCAACGCGGCCATCCTTCATGATCAGCTCGCGCGCCCGCATGCCGCGCTGAAGCTTGCCGCCGAGAGCTTCGATCTTCCCGGCAAGCTGGCGCAGCATCACGTCGCCGGCGCGGCCGCTCCAATGCAGCCCGGGCTGGCGCGGCACCGGCGGCGCCAAGGTCGCGAGGCTGCGCGTCGCCGCGCCGGCATTGATGGTGCGCACGCCGTGACCGAGGAGCCATTTCAGCGCCGGTCCGGCTTCGGCGGCGTAACGATCGCGCAGCTTGGCATCGACATAGCCGCGCGTCGCCTCGTCGATCGCCTGGCGCAGGCTGT
>DATGLO010000113.1:0-3240 GCA_035294105.1 Allostellaceae bacterium | reverse complement strand
CCTCGATGCCATCGGCCAGCACGAAGCAACGCTGGAACTGGCGCGCGGCAATGCCGCGATGGAGGTAAACGCGATCGCTCTCTTCCGTCTGCTTGCCGCGGATGACGAGCTGGTTATCTTCGATTTGCACCGACAGCTCGTCGGGCTTGAACCCCGCGACCGCAAGCGTCAGACGCAACGCGTCTTCGCCGATCTGCTCGACATTGTAAGGCGGATAGCCGTCAACCGTCGCTTTCGCCACCCGATCGAGCGCACGCTCGAATTGATCGAAACCTAAAAGCAGCGGCGAGTTGAACAGCGACAAACGCGACATCGAACCTCCTCAAGCGAGCGAGTCGGCGATCTCGAGCCCCTGACGGCAGCTCTCGAACGGGAGCGACCCCGAAGGCATTCGCTCCGAGATACTAAATGGGGGCCGATCCGCGCCCGATCAAGTCCGGGCAAGTCATTGAAATATATGACTATTTCTCCATCCAGGCCGGGACGCGGCATGCGCGGAGCCGCTGCGCGCACGAACACCGCCCAAAGCGAATGTGCGCAGGCCGATCGGCGCCGAAAAGAACAGGGCCCGGCATGGCATGCCGGGCCCTGAATTGGTGGAGCCACGGGGAATCGAACCCCGGACCTCTACAATGCCATTGTAGCGCTCTCCCATCTGAGCTATGACCCCAAAGAGGCCGCCGCGGAGGCCGCTAGCACCCAATTCTAGCGCCAAAACCGCAAATGGCGAGCCAAAAACCGGCAAAAAAAGCCGCCATAGGTCGCGGGGAGCATGAAAAGCCCATCGAATCAGCGAACGGCGCGACCGAATACCCCTCTTTCCGCTTCCGAACGCCCTAGCCCATCCGAACTATACCGCCGCGCCGAAGCTTTTGTCCCGGTCCTCGCGAGTCGCGCCGAGGCTTGCGAGAAGCTGCGGCACTGCCCGCCCGAGACCATCGACGAGCTCGCGGCTGCGGGCCTGTTACAGATTTGCCGGCCGGCGCGCTATGGCGGCTACGAATACGCTTGGGATGTCTTGAGCGAGGTCAACCGCATCCTCGCGCGCGGCTGCGGCTCGCAAGCCTGGGTCGCGAATGTCTTGAACGACCACACGCAACTCGTCGGCGCCTTTCCGCTCGAGGCGCAAGAAGAGGTCTGGGGCAAGGACCCGGCAACGCGCATCGCCGCGAGCGTCGCGCCCTCGGGCCGTGCCAGACGCGTGCCCGGCGGCGCCAAGCTCTCGGGCAAGTTCGGCTTTGCCAGCGGCATCGATTATGCGCAGTGGCTCATCTGCGGCGCCTTCCTCGAAGAGGAAGGAAAACCGCCGGCGTGGTGGGATTTCCTCGTGCCGAAGAACGCGGTCACCGTGGTCGACGATTGGTACGTTGCCGGCCTCGCCGGCACCGGCAGCAAGAGCTTCGTCGTCGAGGACGTGCTGATCCCGCCGCATCGCTTTCAGGATCACATTCATAGCGATGACGGCACCGGGCCCGGCACCAAGATCAACACCGCCTCGGTCTTCCGCACGCCGCGCGCCTCGGTCGCGGCTTTGGGCTTTACCGCCCTCGCGGTCGGCATCGCCGAAGGGTTCTTGCAGACTTATTTCGTGCATACCCGTGCGCGCAACAGCCGCGGTCTCGCCGTCGCCGAATTCGGCAGCACCCAGACCGGCCTTGCCAAGGCGACGGCGCAGATCGAAGGCGCGGCCGCGCATATGACCGCCGTGCTGCGCCGCTGGATCGATCTCATGGAAGCGGGCGACCAGCTCGACGCGCATGAGAAGCTGAAGGCGCGGTTCGAGGCGGCATTCATCGCGCGGCAATGCCTCGATGCGGTTGAAGCGCTCTTCGCCGCGGCGGGCGGCCATGCGATCTTCAATGCCAACCCGCTACAGCGGCAGCTTCGCGATCTCATCGCCGTCTGCACCCATCGCGGACTTTATCTCGATGAATCCTCGGTCAATTACGGCAAAAGCGCGCTCGCCGGAGGCCGGCTGTGATGCGCTTGCCTTTCCTATTTCTTCTCGGCGCGCTCGCCGCACTGCCGGCGCGCGCCGAGGAGATGACCAAGCTGGCGGTGAGCTATTCGGCGACCGCCGATTTCGCCCCCGACTTCATCGCCAAGGATGCCGGGATTTTCGCGCAGCACGGCCTCGACGTCACGCTGACCAATCTCGCGACGACCTCGCTCGGACCGCCGGCGCTGATGGCCGGCAGCTTGCAGCTCGCCTCGAGCTCGCCGCCGCTGCTGCTGCTCGCCAACGACGGCGGCATGGATCTCGTCGCCGTGGCGGGTGTCGCCGCGATGGATGCGAAGCATCCGCGCGGCAGTCTGGTGACGCGGCTGGGCTTCACCGCAAAAAAGGCGCAGGATTTCATCGGCAAGAAAATCGCGCGGCCCGGCATCAACAGCGCCATCGATCTCGTCTTGAAGAAGTGGCTCTTGGATCACGGCGTCGCGCTCAACGAGGTCACGCTTGTCGAGACGCCGTTCACGCAGATGGGCGACTTGCTGAAGGCAGGTCAGATCGACGCCGCCTTCGAGCTCGAGCCGCTACGCTCGCGTATTATCGAGAGCGGCTCGGGGCAGGCTTCGGTCGATATTTTCTCGGCGACGAATCCCCATATTGTGGCGTCGCTCTACGCCTCGAGCCGGTCCTGGGCCGAGGGGCATCGCGAAGCGCTGAAGGCGTTCCGCGCCTCGCTGCAGGACGCCATGGTCTTTATGCATGACCATCCCGACCAGGCGATGGCGATCGAGAAGAAATATATCGGCGCGGCCAGCGCGCCCGACGCGCTCGAACTCGGCATCGAACCCGCCGACTTCGATTTCTGGATCGAGACGCTCACTCAGTTGAAGCTGCTGCAGCAGAAGCCGCCGCCCGCCGCGCGGCTGATCGTCGAATAGCGCTCTTTCTCGCACCCTCAAAAAAAACACCGTCATGGCCGGGCTTGTCCCGGCCATCATGGCTTTGCTGCAAAGACGCGGATGCCCAAAGAAGTCCGTGCATGACGACGAAGATGAGAGGCACAACAAAAAGCCCGGCTCGTTATGAGCCGGGCTTTCGAAACTGGTGGAGCCACGGGGAATCGAACCCCGGACCTCTACAATGCCATTGTAGCGCTCTCCCATCTGAGCTATGACCCCGAAGTTTTCTCGCCCGCTTATGAGTGAGCGGGGCGGCGCGCGCTTGCGGCCTTATTCGTCCTCCTCGTCGACGTTCTCGATCACCTCGGCCATGTCGTCTTCGTCCTCGCC
>DATGLO010000112.1:0-3594 GCA_035294105.1 Allostellaceae bacterium | reverse complement strand
AGCTGGCCGAAGAGCTTCGCCAGGAGTTGATCGACGCGGTCTCGGTGACTGGCGGTCATCTCGGCGCCGGCTTGGGCGTCGTCGAGTTGACGGTTGCGATTCACTACGTTTTCGACACGCCGGTCGACAAGCTGATCTGGGATGTCGGCCATCAGGCGTATCCGCACAAGATTCTGACCGGCCGCCGCGACCGGATTCGCACCCTGCGCCAAGGCGGCGGGCTCTCCGGCTTCACCAAGCGCTCGGAAAGCGAATACGACCCGTTCGGCGCCGCGCATAGCTCGACCTCGATCTCCGCGGCGCTCGGCATGGCCGTGGCGCGCGACTTCAAGGGCGAGAAGAACAACGTTATCGCGGTGATCGGCGATGGCGCGATGAGCGCCGGCATGGCCTATGAGGCGATGAACAATGCCGGATCGATGGATTCGCGGCTGATCGTCATCCTCAACGACAACGATATGTCGATCGCGCCGCCCGTTGGCGCGATGAGCGCCTATCTCAGCCGTCTGCTGTCGTCGAAGCCCTATATGAGCTTGCGCCAGCTCGGCGCGGCGATGGCGCGGCGCTTTCCGCGCGGCCTCGCCAATGTGCTGGGCCGAGCCGAGGAATATGCGCGCGGCATGGTGACGGGCGGGGGCACGCTGTTCGAGGAGCTCGGCTTCTATTACGTCGGCCCGATCGACGGGCACAATCTCGACCATCTGTTGCCGGTCCTCAAGAATCTGCGCGACAGCGACGACCGCGGCCCGGTGCTCGTGCATATCGTCACCCGCAAGGGCCACGGCTATGCGCCGGCCGAGAAAGCCGCCGACAAATATCACGGCGTCGTCAAGTTCGATGTCGCGACCGGCGCGCAAGTGAAGGCCAAGGCGAGCGCGCCGAGCTACACGGCTGTCTTCGCCAAGGCGCTGATCGCCGAAGCCGAGCGTGACGACCGAATCGTCGCGATCACCGGCGCGATGCCCTCGGGTACCGGCCTCGACAAATTTGCTGAGCGTTTTCCTCAACGCTGCTTCGATGTCGGCATCGCCGAGCAGCATGCGGTGACGTTTGCCGCCGGCCTTGCGTGCGAGGGCATGCGGCCGTTCGCGGCGATCTATTCGACCTTCCTGCAGCGCGGCTACGACCAGGTGGTGCACGACGTCGCCATCCAGAAGCTGCCCGTGCGCTTCGCCATGGACCGCGCCGGACTCGTCGGCGCCGACGGCCAAACTCATGCCGGCTCGTTCGATCTCAGCTATCTCGGCTGTCTGCCGGGGTTCGTCATCATGGCGGCGGCCGACGAGGCCGAGTTGATGCATATGGTCGCGACCGCGGCGGCGATCGACGACGGTCCCTCCGCTATCCGCTATCCGCGCGGCGAGGGCGTCGGCGTTACCCTGCCGGCGCGCGGCGATATCCTGCCGATCGGCAAAGGCCGCGTTCTGCGCGAGGGCACTGCGATTGCGATTTTGAGCCTCGGCACGCGCCTCGCCGAGGCGATGAAGGCTGCCGACGAGCTTGCGGGCTATGGGCTTTCGACCACCGTCGCCGATGCGCGATTCGCGAAGCCGCTTGATACGGCGCTGGTCGACCGTCTCGCCCGCGAGCACGAGGTGTTGATCACGATCGAGGAAAACGCCATCGGCGGCTTTTCGAGCCAGGTCTTGCACCACCTCGCTTCCGCCGGCCTGCTCGATCACGGACTCAAGGTGCGGCCGATGATCCTGCCGGATCGCTTCATCGATCACGACGCGCCGAACGCGCAATACGAGCAAGCGGGACTCAACGCGCATCACATCACGCAGACGGCGCTCGGCGCGCTTGGCCGCGAACGCGCGGAACGCTCGGTTCGCGCTTAGCAGGCTTTCGACCGCGTCTCGGTTGGAAAGCCGAAGGGCTATTGCGGTTCGAACGTCACGTCCGTGACGACAACGCGCTGGTTCTCGATGCCAAGCGTGATGATGGCATGGCCGCCGATGGGGCAGCAGTCCGATTCGCTTTGGGCGATCGTCGCCGTCGCGGTCATCTTGCCGTAATCCGTAACAATCCCGGGCGCGAAAAGCAGGCCCTCCGGCAGCCGCGACTTTAAGGTGTCCAGCCAGGTCCGGTCGTCGATGTCCTCGAGCGTGCCGCCGGCGAAGCGATAGAGAGCGGAAATCCCTTCGGTGTCGGCCTGATCGGCCGCGCCTGCCAGCATCATCAATTTTCCATCGGGCGAATCGACGACCGCGGGGGCCGCGAAATCGACCTGGTTGTCGTAGGCGGCCGCAATCGGGACCCACTGCGTTTTGGCGTCGTCACCAACGCCGAACACGATCACAGCCCGCGCGGCCGCCTCGTGATGATAGCTTTGCCTCTGGTAGCGCAGGACTGTCGCGCCGCCAATGCTGCCTGAATCGCTCACGGTGCAATCGGTCGTGTCCGGCGCCGAGGGCAGCGCCAGACAAGCGGTCCCGATCCGATCCGTCGGCAGCGGACGGCGGAACACACGCCAACGCTGCCCGAGTTCGTGCAGCGACGTGGTCCGCGCCGCATAGCTCTGCTGCACCTTTACGGGGTCCACTTTCATCCCATGGCTGAGAAACCAGCTGTATGCGACGATATCGGACTGAAACCACACCCGTTCGTCCTCGCGCAGCGACCGGCGGTCGAGAGCCGCGGACAGTGCGGCGTTGTAGGCGTCGCTCTCGGCTTGGTCGGCAGCATGCAGCGCAGGATTGGCGCAGACCATTTGTCCGACCCAGGTCAATGTCGAAGCATGTGTGCAATCGAATGGATCGGCCTCAGCCGGCGCGGCGGCAAAGATCAGGAGGAGGGTGATGACCGGAAGACAGCGAAGCACGGCGAATGGCGGCTCAATTGAAGAGGGAGAATGCATAGTCTAGCGCGTCTCGGTGCCGCTAGAATGGGTGACGAGGAACTCCGGTGGCGATCGCAAAGAAACGGCTCGACGTGCTGATGGTCGAGCGCGGCCTCGCCGAAACGCGTGCCAAGGCACAGGCGCTGATCCTGGCGGGCACCGTGTGGAGCGGCGACAAGAAGCTCGACAAGGCCGGTGCCGTTTTCGCCGAGGATACCGCGATCGAGCTGCGCGGCCGCGACCACCCTTGGGTCTCACGCGGCGGCGTCAAGCTTGCCCATGCATTGGAGCATTTCGCGATCGATGTTACCGGCGCGGTGGCACTCGATATCGGCGCCTCGACCGGCGGCTTTACAGATGTCCTGCTAACCAAAGGCGCGGCGCGGGTTTATGCGATCGATGTCGGCCACGGGCAGCTTGCCTGGAAGCTGCGTCAGGATTCGCGGGTTACCGTGCTGGAGCGCGTCAACGCGCGCCATCTCACCGCCGAGCAAGTGTCCGAGCCGCCCGATCTTGTCGTGTGCGATGCCAGCTTCATTGGGCTCGAGACGGTGCTGCCGGCGGCCCTCGCCCTCGCCAAGCCGCGGGCCAAGCTCGTCGCGCTGATCAAGCCGCAATTCGAGGTCGGCGCCAGCCGCGTCGGGAAGGGCGGGGTGGTGCGCGATCCGGCGCTTCACCGGGAAGTCTGCGCCCGAATCGTCGCCTGGTTAACCGAGCGTGGCTGGGCGGTTGTCGGCGTGGTCGAAAGCCCA
>DATGLO010000111.1:0-2117 GCA_035294105.1 Allostellaceae bacterium | reverse complement strand
CAAGGAGAAAATGGCAATAACGGAGATGAAGCCTTCCTGGCGCCGCGCGCGCAGGTAGCGGAAGGCGATCATGCGCTCCAGCGCGCCGAACGCCATCAGGCCGCCGCTACGAGGTTGAGCGCGGCCTCTGCCGCCATTTCCTTGCGCTCGCCGCTTTTGCGGTTCTTCACCTCGACGACGTTGTTGGCAACGCCGCGCGGTCCGATCACGAGCTGCCACGGCAGGCCGATCAGATCCATCGCCGCGAATTTCGCGCCGGCGGATTCGTCGCGATCGTCGTAAAGCACGTCGATCTTCGCGGCTTGCAGCTTGGCGTAGAGATCGTCGCAAGCGGCGCGGCATTTCGCGTCGCCCGCGCGCAGATTGATAAGGCCGACCTTGAACGGGGCGACGCTCGCCGGCCAGATGATGCCGTTGTCGTCGTGGAAGGCCTCGATGAGCGCGCCGACGAGGCGCGAGACGCCGATGCCGTAAGAGCCCATCTCCAAGGTCACCGGCGCGCCGTCCGGCCCGGCGACGACGGCGTTCATCGGCTGCGAATATTTGGTGCCGAAATAGAACACCTGGCCGACCTCGATGCCGCGTTTCTCGCAGCGCCGCTCCTCAGGCACGCGGCGCTCGAATTCGGCCTGGTCGTGCTTCTCGTCGGTCGCGGCGTACCAATTGGCGATGTATTTCTGGACATCGGGCGATACCGGGTCGATCGCGCTTTCGTCGAGCTTCACGACGTCGGCGTCGTAATAGAGCCCGCTTTCGCCGGTATCGGCCTGAACGTGGAATTCGTGTGAGAGATCGCCGCCGATCGGCCCGGTATCGGCGCGCACGGGAATGGGCGTCAGCCCCATGCGCTTGAACGTCTTCAGATAGGCGATGAACATTTTGAAGTAGGACGCAACCGCACCGGCCTTGTCGAGGTCGAAGGAATAAGCGTCCTTCATCAGGAATTCGCGCCCGCGCATCACGCCGAAGCGCGGCCGCACCTCGTCGCGGAACTTCCATTGGATGTGATAAAGGTTCTTCGGCACGTCGCGATAGGTCTTGATGGAGTTGCGGACGATGTCGGTGATCAGCTCTTCATTGGTCGGGCCATAGAGCATGTCGCGCTCGTGGCGGTCGCGGATGCGCAACATCTCCTTGCCGTAGTCCTCGTAACGTCCGCTCTCGCGCCAAAGTTCCGCCGGCTGTAAGGTCGGCATCAGCAACTCTTGGGCGCCGGCCGCGTCCTGCTCCTCGCGCACGATCTGCTCGACCTTCTTGAGCACCTTGAGGCCGAGCGGCAGCCAGGTATAGATGCCGGCAGCGGATTGCCGGATCATGCCGGCGCGCAGCATCAATCGATGCGAGACGATCTGCGCCTCGGCCGGATTTTCTTTCAAGAGCGGCAGGAAATAGACGGACAGGCGCAATTTTTCCTCGTCTCTGGACGCCGCGGAATTTAGGAAACGTTGCCGCCGCTGTCCAACGCGCGCGTTACGATCGCTTAATGCTGTTTCGCGTTCTTGCAGGCCGATTGGAGCGCCGCGTTCTGATCGGCGTTGAGCGGCTGGCCGTTGAAATAGGCCTGGTTGTCGCGCACGGTCACATAACCGAGGATCGCCTTTGGGGCGGCGCCGGGCGGCAGGTTGAACTTGCCGGCGAGCGACTGGTCGATCTCGATAGGGAAATTCTCGATGGTCGGCGACGACGCGCCGCTTGAAGGCAGGTCCGCCGGCGCCACCCCATTGCCGTTGACATCGAGACCAGGCTGATAATCGGCGCTCGGCACGCTTGCATCGCCGCCGAGCTCGGCGCAGGTTTGCGACGAGATCACCAGCCCGCCGTCGGGCGCTTTGACGACGCCCCCGGGGGGCGGCGGTGTCGAAACGCTCTCGGCGAAAGCCGGCCGGCTCAGCAGCAGCGCCAGGGCAAAAACAAAGGCGACTCGCATCGCGAAACACTAGCCGAGTGCTTCACGCTCAGCCAAGATGGAAGTGATTGGGGGAAGCGTCTGTCGCCGGTTCCCTCTCCGCTTGGGGAGAGGGTTAGGGTGAGTGGGATGCAGAACGCCCCTTCACGCGGCCCTACGGGCCGACCTCTCCCCGAGCGGAGAGGTTTGATATCGGGGAAAACGATGCTCG
>DATGLO010000110.1:0-2394 GCA_035294105.1 Allostellaceae bacterium | reverse complement strand
ATCTCGGCCTATCGCCTGTTCATCATCGCCGTCAGCGTCGCGCTCGCCGCGATTTGCTGGGCCGTCCTCGAATTCACCGATTTCGGGGCGCGGCTACGAGCCTCGGTCGACAATCCGCGCATGGCACGATGCATCGGCATCGACGTGCCGCGCGTCTTCTCGATCACCTTCGCCGTCGGCTGCGGCCTTGCCGCCGCGGCCGGCGTGCTGGGCACGCAGATCATGCCGCTCGAGCCGGCCTATGCGCTCGAATACCTGGTGCCGCTGCTGATGGTGGTGGCGGTCGGCGGGCTCGGCAGCCTCAAAGGCTCGTTCTACGCGGCGCTGATGCTCGGCCTCATCGACACCTTCGGCCGGTATTTTGTGCCGGCCGCGGGCGCTTTCGTCATCTATCTCGCCGTGGTCGGGCTGCTCCTGTGGCGGCCTCAGGGCATCTTCGCGCGCGCTTCGGCATGAGCGATCTTGTCAGCCGCCAGCCCGTCGATCCAGGCGCGATCGCAACTGCGCGCGCCGGCTTCACCCGCCATGGCCTCTCGCCCTACGATCTGCTGATTCTCGTCTGCGCGGTGCTCGTTTATTTCTTCGGCGCGCGTTATCTTCCGCTCGCCACGCAGGTGCTGATCCAGATCGTCTTCGCGCTCTCGCTCGATCTTGCGCTCGGCTACGGCGGCATCGATTCGCTCGGCCACGTCGCCTTCTTCGGCATGGGGGCTTATGTCGCCGGCATCTTCGCCATGCATGTCTCGAGCCAGCCGCTGCTCGGCATGTGCGTTGCCGCGTTCGCGGGTGCGTTGACCGCGCTCGTTACCGGCCCGCTGGTCTTGCGCACGCGCGGGCTGACCGTCGTGATGCTGACGCTCGCGGTCGCGACGATGCTGCAAGAGTTGGCCAACGCCGTCGTGATGAAGCCGATCACCGGCGGCGCCGACGGGCTCTTCGGCTTTCAGATCGCGCCGCTCTTCGGCATCTTCGAATTCGATCTCTATGGCCACACCGCGTATTGGTACGCGGTCGGGGTCGTCGTCTTCGTCTTCATCGTTTGCAAGATCGTCGTCAATTCGCCCTTCGGCCTGGCGATCCGCGGCATCCGCGACAATCCGGTGCGGATGCGGATGCTCGGCGTCAACGTGACGGCGCGGCTGGTGACGCTTTACTGCATCTCGGGAGCGCTTGCCGGGCTTTCGGGCGCGCTCTCGGCGCAGGTGACGAAGCTCGTCGGCCTCGACAGCCTCGCCTTTCTCCTCTCGGGCAACGCCCTGGTCATGCTGATCCTCGGCGGTACCGGCAGCCTTTACGGCGCGATTATCGGCGCGGTGATCTTCGTCGTGCTGTCGGATCGTGCTGCGGCGATCGACCCGTTCAACTGGCTCTTCGCCGTCGGTGCGGTCTTGATCCTTGCGGTGCGGTTCGCGCCCCAAGGCGTGGTCGGGCTGGTGCGCGATGCCTTCGAGCGGCAACAGGCGAGGCGCCGCGGATGAACGAGGCGCCGGCGCTTGCGATCGAGCACGTCTCGAAGAATTTCGGCGGGCTGAGGGTGTCGCGCGATGTATCGCTGGCGCTGCCGGTCGGCGCCCGCCACGCGCTCATCGGCCCGAACGGCGCCGGCAAGACCACGCTCGTTCACATGGTCAGCGGCATTCTCAAACCTTCCGCCGGCAAGATCTATTTAGCGGGTACCGAGATCACGCATATGGCGCCGGAGCGGCGCGTCGGCCTCGGGCTGGCGCGCACATTTCAGATCAGCTCGCTTTTCTCCAATCTCACCGTCGCCGAGAATGTCGGCCTTGCTTTCGAGGCGCGGCACGGCCTCGACCGCCGCATCTGGGGCACCACGCATAATCGCCGCGAGATCGTCGACGGCGCCGCGGCTTTGTTGCAACGGCTCGGGCTTATCGATCTCGCCGGCCGGCGCGTCGCCGATCTGCCGTATGGCCAGCGCCGCCTGGTTGAGATCGCGCTGGTCTTGGCGCTCGAGCCCAAGACCTTGTTGCTCGACGAGCCGGCGGCGGGATTGGCCGCGGCCGAGCGCGGCGCGCTGCTCGATCTTTTGCAGCGCATGCCGGCGGAACTCAGCATCCTCATCATCGAGCACGATATGAGCCTCGTCTTCCGCCTCGCGCAGCGGATCACCGTGTTGGTCGAGGGGGCGATCCTCACCGAAGGCAGCGTCGCCGAAATCCGCGCCGATCCGCGCGTGCGCGACATCTATCTCGGCAGCCGCCATCATGACTGACGTGCTGGCGCTCGATAACGTGACGGCGGGCTATCGCGACACGGTCGTGCTCGAAGGAATTTCCGCCGCGATCGGAGCCCGGGAAAGCTGGGCCGTGCTCGGCCGCAACGGCGTCGGCAAGACGACGCTGCTGATGACGATCATGGGCCTTACCGCGATGC
>DATGLO010000109.1:0-6307 GCA_035294105.1 Allostellaceae bacterium | reverse complement strand
GTCCACATAGAGGAGATCGCGCGCTTCCTCGCCGCTGCCCCAGACCTGGATTGCGCCGTCCTCCGCCGTCATCACCTTGGTGACCGTGGCGCCGAAAACGTGGCTGCGCTCGAGATCGAACTTGTCGTAGGGGCCGTAAATGTTCGAATGCCGGATGACGGTGTGCCTGGTCACGCCGAGTCGGGAATAGAACTCGCACATCTTCTCGATGTAGATCTTGCTCCAGCCGGCGGCGAAGTAATTGGGCGCGAGCGGTACCCCGGCATCCCAATCGTCTTCGGCCAGCGGCTTTTCCCGCGACGGATACATGATCGAACAGCTGAAGAAGACAAAGTGCCTGACCTTCGCTTCATAGGCGGCGCGCAGCAACAGGGAATTCATCACGGCGTTGTCGGTCGTGTGGATATAGGGCCGCGTCAGGATGTCCTTCGCGCCCGAGGTCGTCGCGGCGGCCTGGATGATCACGTCGCAGCCGGCGACCACCCGCTCCACATCCTCGACACGGCGGAGATCGGCGCGATGCCAAGTCACGCCGGGACAGGCATATTCATCGCGCGTCCAACGCAGCGCGTGCACGTCCCAATCGCCGAGCGCGGCGAAATGCTCGGTCAGGTTCCGGCCGATAAAGCCGGTGGCGCCGCAAATGAGAATTTTCCGTCGCATGGCGATCCGTTTTCCGCGGCGATACTATCACGGCGTTCCGGCGAGGGCGAAGAAACGGGGACGTAATGATCAAGCCATGGCGCATCTTGGCAGAACGCCAAGTCTACAACGGGCTGCCTTTCGTCGAGGTGAGCGTCGAGACCGTCGAATTGCCCGACGGGCGCGTGATCGACGATTATCACCACATCAAGGCCGGTACGTTCGTCACCATCATCCCGGAGACGCGCGACGGGCGCATCATCATGCTGCGCCAATATCGCCACGGCGTGCGGCGCATCGGCTTGGCCTTGCCGGGCGGCCGGATCGATGGCGGCGAAGCACCCGAGGCCGCGGCCCGGCGCGAGCTGCTCGAGGAGCTCGGCGCTTCGGCGACGAGCTGGCGCGCGCTCTCGAGCTGGGGCACGAGCTGCACCTACGGCTTCACGACGAGCCATTATTTCCATGCCGCGGGCGTCGAGCGCGTTCAGGCGCCGGCCAGCGACGACCTCGAGGAGGCCGAGCAGGTCAAACTGACGCGGGCCGAGGCTCGCGCGGCGCTGACGAACGGCTCCATCGTCTCGCTGGGCCATGCCGCGCCGCTGGCTTTTTTCCTGCTGGAAGAGACGGCCGCGGCCTCAACGCGCGAATAGCTCGATCTCGCGGTTGAGCGCGACGATCCGGTCGCGGGCACTGTCGGCCAGCGGCCCGAACGCGCTCGCGGCGGCATTCTGCTCGGCCTCTTCGGGCGAGAGGATGCCCGGGATCACCGTAGCGACGCCCGGAAAAGACAGGCAGAAGCGCAGCGCCGCTTGGCCGGGCGACTGGCCTGCCGGCGTCTGCGCCGCGGCCTGCATGGCCGCCGCGCCCCTGACCCAGCGCTCGATCTGCGCGCGCGGCCAGCTGCGGCGATGGTCGCCCGGCGGAAATTTCGTATCGGCGGTCACGCCGCCCGCCAGGAAACCGAAGCAGAGCGGCGTGCGGGCAATGATAGCAACGCCTTTCGCCGCCGCGAGATCGAGCAGGCCGCTTTCGAGCGCGCGGACATCGAGCATGTTGAGATTGACCTGCACCGCGGCAACGTCGTGGCTCGAGAGGATCGAGACGGCTTCGGCGGGCGTTTTGACCGAGACCCCGAAGGCGCGGATCTTGCCGTCGCACCGCAGCGCCTCGAGCGCCGCATAGCTTTCGGGCGCGGCACGGAAGAGATCGGGCGGCGGGTTGTGAAGCTGGAAAAGGTCGACATAGTCGCTCTTCAGCCGCTTGAGGCTGCCGTCGAGCGATTGGCGCAGCGCGGCCGGCGAAAAATCCGCCGGATCGCCGAAGCGCGGCAGGCCGGCCTTGGTGGCGATGACGACCCGATCGCGGCGCGAGGCGAAAGCCGCGCCGATCAGCGCCTCGCTGTGCCCGTCGCCATAGGCCGGCGCCGTGTCGTAGAAGGTGATGCCGAGATCGAGCGCGCGGTCGAGCGCCGCGCGCGAGCGGTTGTCGTCGGTGTCGCCGTAAGAGGTCTCGCCCGCGGTGCGGCCGCCGATGCCCCAGGCGCCGAAGCCGATTTCGGAAATCGTGATGCCGGAGCGGCCGAGCGCGCGGCGGCGCATGGATGATCGGGGCGGCGGCTAGAAGTGACCGGCGAGCTGCGCTTCGACGGTACGATTGCTGTAGAGGTAGGCGCCCTTCTTATTGCCCCACCACACGACTTCGCGGCACCAGGTTTGGAAATCGTCGTAGCGCTGGCTTTTGCGGTCGATCTGAACCGCCGTCCGCACCTGGCGCAACGGCCGCTTCTCGCCCTCGCGCACGCCGATATAGAAGCCCATCAGATCGCAGCTGAGCTCGACGACCTCGTCTTCCTGGGCGAAAGGCTGCTTCACCAGCGCGCGATTGAGACGCAGCGCCTCGTCCAGCACTTTATCGACCGTCGCATCGCCGTGGAGCGCGACGAGCTCTTTCAGGAGATCGCCGGCCTGGCGATAGAACTCGCCGAACTTATGCTCGGCCGTCAGCTTGATGAACATGTATTCGTCGGCCGGCCAATAGATGCCGAGATATTCCTTGGAGAAGACGTATTCGGGCGCGCCTTCCTGGATGCGCCGCGCCTCTTCGAGGAAGAAATCGCGGATCTCGCCCAGCAGCGGATAGACGCCGCCATCGACCTCGAGAAACGCCTCCAGCATCTCGCGATAATCGAGGCCGGCAAGCTCGTGCGCCACGATGAGAGGGATCTGGAAGAGCTTGTCGAAGTGCAATAGCGCCGTGATCCAGCAGAAAGCGCGGGTACGCCGCCAATCGGCGCGCGGCATCGCCGCCGTGCAAACCACAAGCTGTTGCACTTCCGGCACGTCGTCTTCGAGCTCGACGCGCTCGCCATGGATGTTGATGATCTTCGATTCGATCGTCTCCATGCCGAATTTTTTCTGATAGGCGGCGCTGCCCATCTCGGCATTGGGGAGGATCGAGAGATTGTTGAACTGGATGCGGTTGTGCTGCCCGGTCTCGATCAGCAGCCGCACGCCATCGACGAAGCTGTCATAGGTTTCGCCGGGCAGGCCGAGGATCAAATCGCTATAGGTCTCGACCTTGTCGCGGGTGAAGCGGCGCTGCAGCTCCATATAGGTTTCGAGCGAGATGTTGTCGCGCTTGATCGCCTCCAGCGTCGTCATGTCGACGCTCTGCATCGACAACGCGACGCCCTTGTTGAGGCCGGCGTCGGACAGAATCTTCTGCGTCTGATAGGCGCGCTCGGTCGCGTTCTTGGTGTTCTGCACCGACAGCGCGACGGGATAGCCGGTCGCCGCCTTCACCTTGGCGACATATTCGGCGATTTCGATGTCGCGCTTCTGGATGCCGAAATTGGCATCGCAGCAGAAGATGTATTCGATCTTGTTGCGCGAGAACCAATCGACCTCGGCAATGAGACGATCCATGCCGAACTTGGTCACCTTGCCGGCGGTGGCCGAACCCCAATCGCAGAACGTGCATTGGAACGGGCAACCGCGATTGGTTTCCCAGAGGCCGATCCAGGTCTCGCCCGGATTGGCCGCGACGACGGCATCGAGCGCGCCATTGAGAAACGGCGACGGCACCTCGTCGAGATTGCGGAAGCGCTCGCCGTTCGGATTGCGGGTAAAGGTGCCATCGGCCGAAACGAAGCTGACGCTGGGCACCGCCCCCCAATCGCGCGACGGATACATTTCGAGAAGCTTCAGGAAGATCTTCTCGCCCTCGTTATGCACCGCAACGTCGATGCAGCGATTGGCGCGCATGAACTCTTCCGGCTCGTCCGGCACGTGCGGCCCGCCGAAGATGATCAGCATCTCGGGGCGGCGTGCCTTGAGGCGGCGCGCGATCTCGAGCGAGATCTGCGCATTCCAGACATAGGTGCTAAAGCCGACGATGTCGCAATCTTGCAGCTGCTCGACCGCCTTGCTGATGGCGATGCGCTTGTAGATCGGCAGGCGGAAGCGATAACGCCCCGGGTCGGCCGCCTGCTGCCGCACATAGCCCTCGAGCAACGCCACCGAATAGGGCAGATAATTCTGCCCCGAGAAGCTGTTGTTGATCTGGACGAGGCCGATTTCGAGCGGCCGCTGCGCAGCGTTGCCTGCACGTTCGCTCGCCAATGGCGCGTCCGCCATACTGCATTTCCTCAGCGAAAACGTTGACCCGTCTTGGCTTTTAGCCGGTAATCCCGGGGATCGGCAAGTCCTTCAAGTACCCCCTTCAATGTTGTGGAACGACGAATCCTCCGGGATTCGAGACGGGCTGGGCCGGCTCGGTAAGCGGGGCCAGCGCATCGACGAACGGCTTGGCACGCTCCGCCAGGGCATGAAGGCCAGCAACGACTTTTGCCTGGGTCTCCGGATCGACGTTGTTCGAGGGGTCGGCCGCACGCTCGATATTGGCAGCGAGCACTTTCCAAAATTCGCGGCCGCGCGGAAATCCTTTCCGCACGTCGCTGACAGCCGTGGCAAGCTGTAGCATGCCAGTTCCCAATCTCGAGATTCCCCAGCCGACCGGCACACCGATCGCTAGGGCGACCACCAGCGCGATGATGGCGCGTGCGAGCCTGCGCTCGCGCGTGCGTCTTGCCGCGAAGCCCGAGGCGCCCAACGATCCTGCGTACGGTTCGGGAAGTTGCTCAAGCAGATCGGCGTCGCGCGCATCCTCGATGACGCGCTGTTTACGCTGCAAGAGTTCTTGATAGGCGTTCTGCAGCGTATCGCCCCAGACGAAGAGGCAGAGCTCGTCGATCCGAAGGCAGAAGCGACCGTTCTTCTCCGTAACGACAACCTTGTAGTTGAAGTGCGACTCGACTCGTGGTTCAGCCACTGCCGTTGTCATGATAGACCCCCTCCACTTTCCACCTGCCTTACAACAGCGTCTGTCAAACACTTTGCTTCGGCGCCGCTCGCCGCCGCCACGTCCATTCGAGCATCACCAGCAAAGTCACTAGGCTGACGAAAGTGGCGAGAGTATCGATGTCGGGTGCATAGAGAAACGCCACGTAGTGTTGCCCGCGTGGAACTGCAACCGCCAGAAAGGCATAGTTCGCACGAGCGATCGCTGCCGGCTTGTCGTCGATATAGGCCTTCCAACCCGGCACGGTCGCCATGGTATAGACGAGCCAGCAGGAGGGATCCGGGCAGGAAACGTCGATGCCGGTTCTTGGACCGACGATATTGTCGATCGAGACCCGGCCTCCCCGCCTCGCCGGATTCTCGTCCTCCCTCGCGACATCCATCGATGCCGGCGCGCCGATGATCGCGTCATTGCGCTGCTGCAACTGGAGAAGATCGGTGAGAAGCGGCTCAAGCGTTTCGCGATAGGCGGCTTCGCCAATGCGCAAGCGATAATAGGCATGCGTCGCAGCTATGGCTGCTGCGACGGCAGCGGTATTTTCGGCCTTTACCGGCCTCGCCAGGTAGGCCGGATCGTCGGCGCGCTCGTCTTTGATGAGAAGATATTGGGGCGGACTCGGGGCCGCAGGCGTCGACAATTGTTTCAACCCGCTGTCCGGTGCGGCGACCGCGCGCTCGACCGCGGGCTCCGGCAAGGTGAGATAGTCCTGTACGCCAGCGATGTTCAGCAGCTTGCGAAAATCGGCGTCACCGAACACGTCGCTCGCAAAATAAAGCCACGAATAGCGTCGCGACGAGACCGAGTAATTCGTTGCCAAATTCACCATATTCTGAAACGTACCGAGTTGGCTCAGCGGGTACATGTAGAGCCCTTCGACTAGCGGATAACCGATAGTCATACGCGTGTCGTACATCATGTTGTTGTTCTGTACGTCCGTGAGATTTCGCGCGGCTCCCAGAAACGACGTCTGATGCGCCAAGTCTAGGATCGACATCACGCGCGCAAAGGGATCATCGAGCGTCGCGAGATATGCGTCGATATTCTGCGGAATATCTTCACGGTCTTGCCCCGCGAGATAAGTATGATCAATCAAGCTGGCGACCCTCTCAACAAACGGTCGCACTTGCTCGGGCGCGAGCGTCTGCGCGGAAGTCGCGCCCGCCGCCACCAGTGAGGCGTGGTATTGCGCCTGCGCCGCGGCGAAGGCTGTCGGATTCTTCGCTGTCATTCTCTCGAACGCGACCAGTCGATCTCTCAGGTAATCGACGCTGGCCGCCTGTTCACCGGGTGCGAGGGAATTCGCCAA
>DATGLO010000108.1:0-3841 GCA_035294105.1 Allostellaceae bacterium | reverse complement strand
TTCGTCGCTTCGCTCCTCGCAATGACGGTGTTTGGATGTGGCTCATCGCCGTGCTTCCACCGCAACGATGAATTCTTCGACCATGCGATTGACGCGCTCGGGCTCTTCGAGGTTCACGCCGTGGCCGGTATTGGGCAGGATTTCGAGCCGCGCGCCGGGCAAGGTTTCTTTGAGGAAATGGCTCGGCTTCTCGCAGCCCTGATCGATGCCGCCGAGCACGACCAAGACGGGGATGCTCATCGCCGCGATCTTGTTCTTATGCGCATAGAGCGGCGGGCGGCGCTTCTGCACGCCGCGCATCGTATTGGCGATCCCCTGCACCGAAAATTTCTCGATCTCGCCGAGGAATTTCTGATACTCGACCGGGCTCTTTTCCTTGAGCTTCAGGCGCGCCGGCGAACTCGTGAAGTTCTGGCGGATCTGATCCATGCCGTTCTTTTCGACCCGCGCCGCCATCGCTTCCATATTGGCGACATATTCCTCGGGCTTGGCATCGGAACCGCTGCCGATGCTGCACAGGATCGCCGAGCGCACGCGTTCCGGATGCGCGAGTGCGAATTGCAGCGCCGCGGCCGACCCCATCGACACGCCCATGACATGCGCGTCCTTCTCGCCGGCGGCATCAAGCACCGCGCCGATATCGGCGGCGGCAATATCCTGCGAATAAGACTCGACCGACGGAGGCACATCCGACGGCGGATAGCCTCGCGCGTTGAAGGTGAGGCAGCGATATTTGCTCCTGAGCGCCGCGACCTGGAGGTCGAAGGAATGACAGGTGCCGGCGAGCTCGTGCACGAAGACGATCGGCGGGCCGCTGCCTTCGCTTTCGTAATAGAGCTTGGTGCCGTCGGATGCTTGCGCTTGCGGCATAACGGACCTCAGGCGTTGGCGCTGCGGTTGGCCAGGCCGCCATCGATGGTAACGACGGTCCCGCTGATATAATTCGCGTGGTCCGAGGCGAGAAACGCGACCATCGGCGCCACCTCTTCGACCGTCGCGGGCCGGCCGTAAGGCATGTTCTTGAAGCTTTCCATGAAGCGCGTTTCGTCGCCCAATTCGCGCTTGGCGCGGATCTTGCCGAGATAGGCGATGCGATCGGTGAGTACGGGACCGGGATTGACCGCCAGCACCCGCACGCCGTAATCGACGCTGCGCCCGCCCATCGCGCGCGCGAACGCCATCAGCGAAGCGTTGCCGGCAGCGCCGGCGATGTAGCCGAACTCCAGCTTTTCGCCGCCGAGGCCGCAGATGCAGATGATGACGCCGCGCTTACGCTGCGACATTTCCTTGAAATAGGCGCGCGTCAGATTTACGTAGCCGAAGACTTTCAAGTCCCAGCCGGCGCGCCACGCCTTGTCGTCGACCTCGAAGATCGTGCCGCCCGGTATCGCGCCGGCATTGTTGATCAGGATATCGATATCGGGATAGGCGGCGACGAGCTTGTCGCGCGCCGCCTGATCCGAAAGATCGGCCGCGACGGTCTCGACCTTTATCCTGTGTTTGGTGCGAAGCTCGTCGGCATTTTTCTCAAGGAGGTCCTTGGAACGCGCCGTCAGCACCAAGTTGACGCCTTCGGAAGCGAAGCATTGCGCCACGCCGAGGCCGATCCCCTTCGACCCGCCCGTGATCAGCGCGGTGCGTCCCGCGAGGTGCAAATCCATTTAAGGCGTCTCCCGTTTTCTCTTTTCCCATCTTCGCCGATGGGGCATGCGGAATCAATCGGCCCTGGCCGATTTCCAAGCGTTTTGCGGGGATTTGCCGCTCAGTAGCCGAGATAGGAGCGGCGCACGGATTCGTTGCCGGCGATCACCGCAGCCTCGCCGCCCATCACGATCGTGCCCGTCTCGAGCAGATAGGCGTGGTCGGCGAGATCGAGAGCGAGGCTGGCATTCTGCTCGACCAGCAGCATGCTCATGCCTTCTTCCTCGTTGATCGCCGCGAGGATGCGGAATATTTCCTTCACGATCAGCGGCGCGAGGCCGAAGGACGGTTCGTCGAGCAGCAGCAGCTTGGGGCGCATCATCAGCGCGCGCGCGATGGCGAGCATCTGCTGCTCGCCGCCCGACAGCGTGCCCGCCTGCTGCTTGTGGCGCTCTTCGAGCCGCGGAAAGTAGCCGTAGACGCGCGCGAAATCGACGGCGACACCATCGCGGTCGCGCCGCGTATAAGCGCCGAGGCGGAGATTCTCCTCGACCGTCAGATGCGAGAAGGTGCCGCGCCCGTCGGGCACATGAGCGATGCCGAGCCGGGCGATGGTCTCGGTTGCCTTGCCATTGAGGCGCGTTCCGACGAAACGGATATCACCGGTCGAACGCACCATCATATTGCAGATCGCTCGGAGCAAGGTCGTCTTGCCGGCGCCGTTCGCGCCCAAGAGCGCCGTGATGCCGCGTTCCTCCACATCGAGGCTGACGCCGTGCAACACATGTGTCTCGCCGTAAGAAGCGTCGAGCTTGTCGATTTCGAGAATCGCGCTCACACGGTCTCTCCGAGATAAGCGCGGATGACCTCGGGCGCGTTCTGCACCTCGCTCGGCGTGCCGTCGGCGATCTTCTTGCCGAAATCGAGCGCGACGACCTTGTCGGAAACCCGCATCACCAGGTTCATGTGGTGCTCGACAAGCAGCACGGTGAGGCCGAAGCGCTCGCGCACCATCAGGATCAGCTCTTTCAGCTTGTCGACCTCTTCGCTGTTGAGTCCGCCCGCCGGCTCGTCGAGCAACAGCAGCTTCGGATCGCAGGCGAGCGCGCGCGCGAGCTCGACGCGCTTTTGGGTTCCGAAAGGGAGTCCCTGGACCGGGGCATCGGCGAGCGCGGCGAGATCGAGCGCTTCGAGCAGCGCGTCTGTCTTCGCCGCGAGCCGCGATTCCTCGCGCGCCACCAACGGCAAGCGGAACGCATTGGCGACGAAGCCGCCGCGCATGGTCGCATGGCCGCCGACCATGACGTTGCGCCGGACGGTCATGCTGCGGAAGAGCGCGAGATTCTGGAACGTGCGGCCGATGCCGAGGGCCGCCATGCGATGTCGCGGCAGGTCGAGCAGCTCATGGCCGTCGAAGGTGATGCGGCCGGATTCCGGCTGATAAAGGCGGCTGAGACAGTTGAAGAGCGTCGTCTTGCCGGCGCCGTTCGGGCCGATAAGACCGCAAATCTGGCCGCGCGCGACCTCGAACGAAACGTCGCTGAGCGCGACGATGCCGCCGAAACGCACCGATAGACCGCTGATCGCCAACAGCGGCATCGTCTTTGTGGTTTCGGCTACTGACATGACGACCGCAGCTTTAAGCTTATAGCTGTAAGCTTAAAGCTATAAAGCCAGCGTCTCCGGCACGAACAGTTCCTCGGGCGTCAGGCGGCGCGAGGTGTAGTTCTGCTCATGCGCGTAGCGGACAAAATCTTCCATGATTTTGCGGTTCGGCGCGAAGCCCTGGCGGAACGGGTCGTCGCCATAGGCCGCCTTCTGCTGCTCGAGAATGAACATGGAATCGACATAAGACACCATCTTCTCGATCCAGCAGCATTCATCGGCGGCTTTCTGCGCCTCGACGAAGGCGTTGTAGAGGCTGACCGCGACCCACGGCTCGCGCTCGGCGAGCTCTTTCTTCATGACGACTGTATGGCTGACCGGGATGTAGCCGAGCTTCTTGACGAGGCGCTGCACCTCGGCCTGGCAATCGGGGAAGAGCCGCCGGATCCACGGCTCGCGATTCTGAAACTCCTTCGGCACGCGCGGCGCGAAGATCGCATCGACCTCGCCGTCCTTCAGCTTTTGCGGCGCGCTCTTGCCCTTGCGCAGCTCGATCTTCACGTTCTTCGGCGGCTCATAGCCGTTGAGCTCGGGA
>DATGLO010000107.1:0-2069 GCA_035294105.1 Allostellaceae bacterium | reverse complement strand
GAGAAGACGCGTTGAGCATGAGCAGAGACCGCGGCGGGCAACGCCGGCGGATCGACCGGGTCAGCGAAGTCGGCTTCAAGGAAGAGCTGAAAGCGGTCGCCAAGCTGCTGCCGTTCCTCTGGCCGCGGAACAGTCTCGAGCTGCGCATCCGGGTCGTGATCGCCGTTGGGCTCTTGGTCGCCGCCAAGTCGTTCAACGTCTACGTGCCGATGCTCTACAAGCACGCGGTCGACGCGCTGACGCCGGGCAAGATCGCCGCGACGATTGTCGCCGTGCCGGTGATGTTCATCGTCAGCTACGGCGTCGCGCGCGTCATGTCGCAAGGCTTGGCCGAGCTGCGCGACGCGGTCTTCGCCAAGGTCGGGCAGCGCGCGGTCAGGACGGTCGCGCTCGCGACCTTCCGCCATCTCCACGCGCTGTCGCTGCGCTTCCATCTGGAGCGCCAGACCGGCGGGCTTTCGCGCTCCGTCGAGCGCGGCATACGCGGCACCGAATTCCTCCTCGACTATTTCCTCTTCAGCTTCGTGCCGACGATGTTCGAGATCGCGCTGGTCTGCGGCATCTTGTGGCGCCTCTACGATTGGGAATTCGCCGCGGTCACCTTCGGCACCATCGTCGCTTATGTCGTCTTCACCTTCATCGTCACCGATTGGCGGCTGCAATACCGCCGCGAGATGAACGAGCGCGACAGCGAAGCCAACACCAAGGCGATCGACAGCCTGCTCAACTACGAGACGGTGAAGTATTTCGCCAACGAAGAGCACGAGGCGCGGCGCTTCGATGTGGCGCTGCAGGCCTATGAGCGCGCCGCCGTCCGCAGCGCGCACACGCTCTCTTTCCTCAATATCGGCCAGGGCTCGATTATCGCCGTCGGCCTCGTCTCCGTTATGTTGCTCGCGGCGCAAGGCGTCGTCGCGCATCACATGACGGTGGGTGATTTCGTCTTGGTGAATTCCTACCTCGTGCAGCTCTACACGCCCTTGAACGTCCTCGGCATGGTCTATCGCAACATCAAGCAGTCGCTGACCGACCTCGAGGCGATGTTCCGCTTGCTGCAGGTCACGCCCGAAGTGCAGGACAAGCCCGGCGCGCCGGCGCTGCAGGTGACGCGCGGCGAAGTCGTCTTCGATCGCGTCTCCTTCGCCTACGATCCGCGGCGGCCGATCTTGAAGGACGTGTCGTTCCGCGTCGCGCCGGGCGGCACCTTGGCGATCGTCGGGCCTTCGGGCGCGGGTAAATCGACGATCTCGCGGCTGCTCTTCCGCTTTTACGACGTGCAGGAAGGCGCCGTCCGCATCGACGGGCAGGATGTGCGCGACGTTACCCAGGACAGCTTGCGCCGCGCCATCGGCGTCGTGCCGCAGGACACGGTGCTTTTCAACGATAGCGTCTTCTACAACATCGCTTACGGCCGGCCCGGCGCGGCCCCGGGCGAGGTCGAAGAGGCGGCGCGGCACGCGCATATCCACGAATTCGTGCGCGCGCTGCCCGACGGCTATCACTCGCCGGTCGGCGAGCGCGGTCTCAAACTCTCCGGCGGCGAGAAGCAGCGCGTCGCCATCGCCCGCGTCATCTTGAAAGAGCCGCGCATCCTCTTGTTCGACGAGGCGACCTCGGCGCTCGATACGCGGACCGAGCGCGAAATCCAGGCGAGCCTCGAAGAGGTGGCGCAGAACCATACGACGATCATGATCGCGCATCGCCTCTCGACCGTGATCCATGCCGACGAGATCCTGGTGATCGACGACGGCCGCATCATCGAGCGCGGTAATCACGCCCAGCTCATCGCCCATCAGGGCATGTATGCGGCGATGTGGCAGCGGCAGCAGGAGGCGGATCAGCGCGCCGCCGCGCTCGCCGCGGTGGCGGGCGATCCGGTCGGTCCGCTGGCGACGCCAGGGGCGGTCGCCGCCCCGGACCCGGTGGAGGTTGCCGAGTAGTTCCCCCTCCCGCTACCCGGCGGGGAGAGCGACTGTCTTGATCGTCAAGCTGTTTGCCATGGTTTTTGATCGCGGACGATGGCGTTGAGGATTGTGAGGAGTTTTCGGGCGACAGCGATGAGGGCGACC
>DATGLO010000106.1:0-3611 GCA_035294105.1 Allostellaceae bacterium | reverse complement strand
TTGCAGCCGAAGGCGGCGCTGACGAGGCCGCCTTCGATCTGGATTCCATACTCCTTGTATTTGGCGATGGTCGTCGGCAGCCGCGCGAGCGCCTCATCGATGGTGGTATTCTGATTGCGTTTCAAAAACGCATTCGAGGCCGAAAGGCTGATGCCGCCTTCGATGGTGAGCTTCTTGGTCGCGATCGCCCGCTCGAGGCCTTTGTCGTTGAGCCAAAGGCCGGTGAATTTGATGCCTTCGACGGGGACGATGCCTTTCACCACCTCTTCAGCGTCAGCCATGTTCGGGACGCGGCGCGGATCGACGAAAGAGACGGTCTGGATGTGCTTGAGGCCCGTGCCGGCGAGCGCGTTGATGAACTCGACCTTGCGCGCAGTCGGGATGATGTTCTTTTCGATCTGGAAACCTTCGCGCGGGCCTTCCTCGCGGATATCGACGGTCTTCGGCATTTCGGCCATGGCGTCCTCCTCGGAATGGGCTCCAGAATAGCGCGGCTCACGCCCTCGCCAAATCGCGGCGGTAGAGCGTCTTCTCGGTTGCGATCGCGTTCATCGGAATGTCGTGCGGCAGCGGGTGGATGGTCGCGAGATGGCCGAGCTCGAAGCCGACGCCGAGGCAAAACGGCCGCGGCTGTGCCACTTCGAGCGTGCGATCGTAAAACCCGCCGCCATAGCCGAGGCGATAGCCCTCATCGTCGAAGCCGACGAGCGGCACGATCAGCACTTCGGGATGCACCGCCGCGCCTTCCGCGGGATAAGGGATATCATAGACCCCCGAGGCGAGCTTCGTTGCACGCGTCCAGTCGCGGAATTCCAAAGGCTGGCCTTTGCCGAGCACGACCGGCAGCGCGACCTTGAAGCCGCGCGCGAGCAAGCGGTCGAGGAACGGCAGCACGGCGAATTCGCGGCGGAACGGCCAATAGGCGCCGACGAGGCACGGCTCGATCTCCTCGAAGCAGCCATCGAGACGCCGGGCGATCGCCGCATCGGCCGCGCCGTGTGCCGGGCCCGGCATCGCCATGCGCGCCTCGATCAGCTCGCTGCGCTTTTCTCTCCGCCAGGCGAGAACCTCCGCCCGTTCCATTTACGACAAGCCGATGATCTGCCCGGCCTCGTTGACGTACATCTGTTCGGCGGACGGCACCCGCGGCAGGCCAGGCATGGTCATGATGTCGCCGCAGATCGCGACGACGAATTCGGCGCCGGCCGACAGCCGCACCTCGCGGATGGGCAGCTCGAAGCCTGACGGCGCGCCATAGAGGTCGCCATTCGCCGAGAAACTGTACTGCGTCTTCGCCATGCAGATTGGGAAATTGCCGAAGCCTTGCTTTTCCATCTCGGCAAGCCGGTCGGTGATCGCCTTGGGCGCGGCGACATCGCCGGCACGGTAAATCTCTTTGGCGATCGTCTTGATCTTGTCGAGCAGCGGCATCGCATCGGGATAGAGCGGCTTATAGTCGGCCTTGCCGCGGGCGATGGTGTCGACCACGGCCTGCGCCAGCGACGTCGCGCCTTTGCTGCCGTCGGCGAAATGGGTGCAGACGAAGGCCTGCACCCCCTCGGCCTTACAGCCATCGACGACGGCTTGCAGCTCGGCATCGGTATCGGTCGGAAAGCGGTTGACGCAAACCACGGCCGGCACGCCGAATTTCTTGATGTTCTCGAGATGGCGCTTCAAGTTGACGAGACCCTTCGTCACGGCGGCAACGTTTTCCGCGCCGAGCTGGGCGCGCGGAATGCCGCCGTGGAATTTGAGCGCGCGTGCCGTCGCGACGACGACCGCGGCGCTGGGCTTCAGCCCGGCTTTGCGGCATTTGATGTCGAAGAATTTCTCCGCCCCGAGATCGGCGCCGAAACCCGCTTCGGTGACGACATAATCGACGAGCTTCAAAGCGAGCTTGGTCGCGGTCACCGAATTGCAGCCATGGGCGATGTTCGCGAACGGCCCGCCATGGATGAAGGCGGGATTGTTCTCGAGCGTCTGGACGAGGTTGGGCTTGATCGCGTCTTTCAGCACCGCGGTCATCGCGCCGTCGGCTTTCAGCTGGCTCGCACGCACCGGCTGCCGGTCGCGGGTTTGCGCGACGACAATGTTGCCGATCCGCCGCCGCAGATCGTCGAGCGAGGTCGAGAGGCAGAGGATCGCCATGATCTCGGACGCAACCGTGATGTCGAAACCGTCCTCGCGCGGAAAGCCGTTGGCAACCCCGCCGAGCGAATCGACGATTGAGCGCAGCGCGCGGTCGTTCATGTCCATGCAGCGCCGCCAGGTGATGCGGCGCGGATCGATGCCGAGCTCGTTGCCCCAATAGACATGATTGTCGATCATCGCCGCAAGCAGGTTGTTCGCGACGCCGATGGCGTGAAAATCGCCGGTGAAATGCAGGTTGATGTCGTCCATCGGCACGACCTGGCTGTAGCCGCCGCCCGCCGCGCCGCCTTTGACACCGAAGCAAGGGCCGAGGCTCGGCTCGCGCAGGCAGATCATCGCCTTCTTGCCGATGCGGTTGAGCGCATCGCCGAGGCCGACGGTGGTCGTCGTCTTGCCTTCGCCCGCCGGCGTGGGATTGATCGCGGTGACGAGGATCAGCTTGCCGTCGGGCTTGTTGGCGAGCGCATCCTTGACGAAATCCATGCCGATCTTGGCTTTGAAATGGCCATAAGGCTCGAGCTCGCCGGCCGGGATGCCCAGCCGTTCGCGACCGATATCGACGATCGGCTTCATCGTCGCGGCCTGGGCAATTTCCCAATCGGTTTTCGGCTTATCGGCCATGCCTCTACCCTCTCGGCTTCGCGCAATTCAGGCGTTTATCGAAGAAGCCCGCCTAAAAAGCGTCAACCACAAATCCGCCCATGATATCGATGGGCGGATTTGTGGGCAAAAGACAGCGCCCGAAAGGCGCCGCCGCTATTTGCCGTTAACGCGCGCCGCGGCTGCTTTGATGAGGGCGAGGCCGTCATACTGATGCGCGTCGAGATCGGCCTTGATGAGACCGAGCTCGCGCTGGCTGTGGATATTGCGCGAGACGGCGTCGATATCGACGAGCCCGTTCGGGTCGCGATAGTTGTCCGCCTTAGTGAAGAGCCAATCCTGCATCACCGGTACCGGCACCTTGGTGAAATCGGAGACGTATTTCACGGCAGCATCGTGATTCTTGGGATCGAGATACCAGTGGATCGAGCGCACGTAATCCTCGAGCAGATCCGTCATCGCCGCTTTGTTCTTCTGGAGGAAGTTCTGCTGCGCGACCCAGAAAGACAGTTCGACATGGCCCATCGCATCCGCGGTCGTGAAGAGTGTGCGGCTTATCGCCATCTGCGCCGGGTCGCGCGACCACGGCAGGGTCGAGGGAATGAGATCGGCCTTGTGCTCTTCGAGCACCGACTTCATGTTCGGGAAATTGACTTCGATGACGCTGAAATCGCGCTTGTCGACCATGCCGTGCTTCAGCATCTCGGCCTTCATGATCATGTCGAGGCCGCCGCCGATGCCGTTGGTGACGAGCACCTTGCCTTTCAGGTCTTCGACCTTCTTGATCGGTCCGTCCTTCAGCACCGCGAAGTCCGCGGTGCCATAGCCCTCGACGCCCCATTGGATTTCGTCGGCGATGA
>DATGLO010000105.1:0-7873 GCA_035294105.1 Allostellaceae bacterium | reverse complement strand
CCTGGCGTTGCAGCCGATCACAACGGCGGCGACCATCGCTAAGACGCTTGCGATTTTGGACATGACGTATCCCCTCTGGTTCGGTTCATACGACGTCTTAGGCGTGGGTGGCCCTTATCGATTAAAGGCACACGCGATCGTCTTCACATCGACCTTCTCGTTTCGATTCTCGCTGAGGTACGGAAAGCGCGAGACGACGGCACGAATTTCTTTTTGCCGGGTGCCGGGCGAGCCCCACAGGACCGCTACTTCCGTGCCGAAGGCGCTGTGCGCAGTATCGACCGAGCACAGCGAGATCATGCGGCGATTGGCGTAGCTGTAGACGCGTCCCGAACTGACGCCGACCATCTTGCCGTCTTTCAAGACCTGGTCCGCATGCAATTGCTGCCGCCCGCCGCTGTGCTGGAAAGCCAGCTCCATCGGCATGTAATGCTCGCCGGGCTTGAACTGCGAAGCATAGATGTCGGCAATGTCGTCGCTGTTCCATTCGAGCGTCACCATCTGCCGCCGCGGCTGGGCCGCCTCCCTTTCGAGCGCGGCGCGGCCAATGAACTCGTGGTCGAAGCGGATGGTCTTGCCCCAGCCGAGTTCGATCGGATTGCGATAGCGGAGTTTCATATCCGCGCCCATCGAGCCAACGAGGTCGGGCGGCAAGCGACGTCGCGCTTGCTCGCCGTGGTGGTCGAGAAACCCTTTGTCCTCATGCAAGGGCGCGGGGAAATGGACGTAAAGCTGCGGAAAGCCCGCCTCGGTGTGATGCATCTGATAGGCGGCACGCCCAAGCTTGGCGATACCGAAAGCGGCGCCGGCCTTCAAGATGGCGGCATAGATCGCGCGCACGTCCTTCATCTTGCCGTGCACCTCGTAGCCGAGGTTCCCAGCCATGCCCATGCGCAGGATGCGGACGTCCATGCCGCCGATCCGGCTCGGGCGGTGCGCACCGAAGCGGATATCGTGCAGGCATTCGCCGGCCGCCGCCTCCAAGGTTTCGAGCGAGCGCGGTCCCGCCACTTGGAACACAAAGCCATCGTTGATGTATTCCCCGACCGCGTCGTATCTGCCCGCCTTGAGCTTGTAATCGGTCCACGGCGCCAAAAAATGCGTGACGAACTCGTCCTCCGCGACGCGCGATAACACACCATGCGCGACGACGAGGCCGGCTTCGTTGCACATGATCGCGTGCTTCAGCGTGCCGATCCGGAAATTGCCGAGGCCGTTGACGCAGATGTCGGAGAAGAGCTTGAGCGCGTCCGGCCCCTTCACGCGATAAGTCTGGGCGGGGTTCAGGCCGGAATGAAGGTAGCAGTTCTCCTTCCAGGCCGTGACCTCATTGCGCCAACCGCTGTATTCAAGCGGCAGCACCGAGCCGGGCTCGAGATTCGTGCGACTGTAGTAGTAAAGGGCGACGTCCTCGTCGAACGGCGCATAGGCCGTGCGCGGCAGCATCGGCTTGTCGGCATCGGCGGCGATGTTCGACGGGTAGGTCAGCGACATGCTATCCTCGCAAAAACCAGCCTAGCGATTCCGCCGCCATCTCAGCGGTTCAGCTAGTGCTGCGGACGGCAACACAATTGTTCTGTCTTTTGTCTTGTGCTGCGCGCCAAACTGTGTCCACAGGCGCGCGTGCTGCGTCGGCACCGCCAATTAACGCTCGCGCTAAGCCAAAAAAATGACCAAGCCCTCGAATCACTCCGTCAGCCATTGGCGCAGCGCGACGCTCGTCTCCCAAGGCCGCTCCATCGTCGTCAGATGGCCGCAATGCTCGATCACTTCGAGATGCGCGCCTGGAATGAGCGACGCGATCTCCTCGCTCCAGGCAAGCGGCGTCATCTGATCCTCGCGGCCGCAGAGGACGAGGCTCGGGCAGCCAATCTTCGGCAGGTTCGGGCGGTTGTCGGGGCGGCTCATGATCGCGCGCTGCTGGCGCAGGAAGGCATCCTTGCCGACCCGCTCCGTCATCGCCATGACGGCCTCGGTCAGCGGCCTATCGCTCAAGCGATCGGGGTGCAGGAACAGCGGCAGCAGCCGCGGCGTGACGCCGTGGAACTCGCCCTTTTCGGCGAGCTCGATCAAGCCGCGCCGCCGCGCGGCTTGTTCCGGCGTGTCGGCCGTCGCGCTCGTATCGAGCAGGGCCAGCCGCTCGACGCGCTCTGGCGCCAGCCGCATGATCGCCTGGGCGACATAGCCGCCCATCGACAGACCGGCCAAGGCAAAGCGCTCGGCCGGCGCCTCGGCCAGGACACGCTGGGCCATACCCGTCATTGTATCGTCACGGGTGACATCGGCGATCCAGGGCGTGGCCATATCGGCGAGGTCCTCGACCTGTCCGCGCCAAAGCGCCGCATCGCAGAGGAGGCCGGGGACAAGGACCAAACTTGGCTTGATAATCATACCTTAACCATAATCCGCGATGCTGAAATCGCCAGGACCGGTCTACGTATTGGCGCGTAAATCGCCGAAATAGATTGACTTTCCGGGCCCTACGCCCAGATAAAGGGGCGTAAACATCAACAACAAACGAGAAAAGTATATTTCCGTATGAGTTTTGAAGATTTAGGCCTCTCTCCAGAGGTCTTGAAGGCGGTCGAAGACGCTGGTTACACGGCGCCGACCCCTATCCAAGAGCAGGCCATTCCTTACGTGCTGATGGGACGAGACGTCCTCGGATGTGCCCAGACGGGCACCGGCAAAACGGCCTCCTTCACCCTTCCCATGATCGACATCCTCGCTGCCGGCCGCGCCCGCGCCCGGATGCCGCGCTCTCTGATCCTCGAGCCGACGCGCGAACTCGCGGCGCAGGTCGCCGAATCCTTCGACGTCTACGGCAAGTATCACAAGCTCGACCAGGCGCTCTTGATCGGCGGCGAAAGCTTCGCCGATCAGGAACGCAAGCTCGATCGCGGCGTCGACGTGCTGATCGCGACGCCGGGCCGGCTGATCGATCTCTACGAGCGCGGCAAGATCCTTTTGAGCGACGTGAAGATTCTCGTCATCGACGAAGCCGATCGCATGCTCGATATGGGCTTCATTCCCGATGTCGAGCGCATTGTCGGCTTGCTCTCGAAAATCCGCCAGACGCTGTTCTTCTCGGCGACCATGCCGCCGGAGATCCGGCGCCTTGCCGACGCCTTCCTGATGAATCCCAAGGAAGTCACCGTCGCGCCCCCGGCCTCGCCCGCGACGACGGTCATCCAAGGCCTCGCCGTGGTCGGCCCGATGGCTAAGCGCGAGGCGCTGCGCCGTCTCATCCGCAGCGAAGACGTGAAGAACGCGATCATCTTCTGCAACCGAAAGCGCGACGTCGACGTGCTCTATCGCTCGCTCGCCAAGCATGGCTTCGATGCCGCGGCGCTGCATGGCGACATGCCGCAATCGAAGCGCACCGAGACGCTCGAGCGCTTCCGCAACAACGAGATTCGCCTGCTCGTCGCGAGCGATGTCGCGGCGCGCGGGCTCGACATCCAGGGCATGTCGCATGTCTTCAATTTCGACGTGCCGATCCATGCCGAGGATTACGTCCACCGCATCGGCCGCACCGGCCGCGCGGGGCGCGAAGGCCGGGCCTTCACCCTGGCGACGCCCGAGGATGGCCGCTTCGTCGAAGCGATCCAGCAATTGATCGGCCGGCCGATCCCGCCGATCGAGGTTACCGGCCTCGCGAGCGAAACCTTCGCCGAGGGCGAGGATGCGCCCCGTGGGCGCGATCGTCGCGGCCGGGCGCGCGGCGGACGCGGGCGTCGCGGCGAAAATCCCGAGGCCCATAAAACCGAGACGCATAAACCGCATCGCGACGAGCATCGCTCGGACTCGCATCGCCGGGAAGCGAAGCCGCCGCGCGAGCCGCGCAACGGCAAGCATGAGCCGAAGAAGTCGCAGGCTGCCGCCAAAGAGCCGGCCTTCGCGCCGATCACCATGAATCCCGACGCGATGGATCAGCCGCTGCCAAGTAATGTGACGAAGCTGCCGCGCCGCGATCACCATCGCGACCACGACAGCGAAGACGATCGCCGCGTCGTCGGCTTCGGCGATCACATGCCGGCCTTCCTCGGCCGCGCGCGGGCCAATCGCTCGCTCTAAGCCTTCGCCCGCCGTCAGCTTTCGCCAGAAGCCCGCGCCGACCTGACGCGGGCTTTTTCGCGCGCTATGATGCGACCGGAAAACGGGACCGCGCCATGAAGACGATCTTCGTGATGATGAAATGCGACCTCGGCAAGGCCTATCGTGTCGCCGAGGCCGCGGTCGAAACCATCGAGCAGGTGTCGGAGGTCTACTCCGTCTCGGGCGAGCACGATCTGCTGATGAAATGCTATCTGCCCGACGATATGGATACCGGCCATTTCGTCGTAGAGCATCTGCAGAAGCTCGCCGGCGTGCGCGACACCTACACCATCTCCGCCTACAAGGCGTTTACGCAGGACAAAAGTTGAGCGGCGAAAAACACATTGTCATCGTCGGCGCCGGCCACGCCGGCGGCCGCGCGGCGGAAGCGCTGCGCGCCGCGGGCTTCCCGGGCCGCGTCACCCTCGTCGGCAGCGAGAAGCATCCGCCTTACGAGCGGCCGCCGCTCTCGAAGGAGCTGCTTGCCGGCGCGATCGAGCATGCCAAGACCTATCTCAATCCCGAGAGCTTCTATAGCGAGAAGGACATCGCGCTGCGGCTCGGCGCCACCGTCGGCGCGATCGACCGCAAGGCCCAACGTATCGAGATCGAAAGCGGCGAAGCCATCCCTTACGACGCGCTGCTGCTGACCACCGGCGCGCGGGCGCGCAAGCTTCCGCTGCCCGGCGGCGAAGGCCAGCGCGTCTTCTATCTGCGCGATATCGACGACAGCCTCAAGCTGCGCGAGCGCTTGACCGAAGGCGTGCGGCTCGCCGTGATCGGCGCCGGCTTCATCGGCCTCGAAGTCGCGGCGACGGCGAGGAAGCGCGGCGCGCAGGTGACGGTGCTGGAACTGGCGCCCCATCCCCTCGCCCGCGTCGCGGCGCCCGAGCTCGGCGAATTCTTTGCGCGGCTGCATCGCGGCAAGGGTGTCGATCTCCGAACCGGCGTCAAAGTGACCGGCATCGAGGATACCGGCGGCGAGCTGCGCATCCTTCTCGATGGCGCATCGCCGCTGCTCGCGGACTACGTCGCCATCGGCATCGGCGCGCAGCCCAATACCGAGCTCGCGCACCAAGCCGGCATCGAGACGCGCGACGGCGTGATCGTCGATCAGTTCGGCCGCAGCAGTGACGCGCAGGTCTTCGCCGCGGGCGACGTGACGCGCCATTTCAATCCGCTCCTGGGCCGCCATGTCCGGCTCGAAGCCTGGCAGAACGCGCAGAATCAGGGCATCGCCGTCGCCAAGATCATGGCCGGCGGCGAGCAGCCGTTCTCGGAAGTGCCGTGGTTCTGGACCGATCAGTACGAGACCAATGTCCAGATGGCGGGCGCGCCCGACAAATGGGACCGCGTCGTCTTCCGCGGCGAGCCGACCGATCCCGGCTTCACGTTGTTCCAGCTCTTGGACGGCAAGGTGGTCGCCGCTGTCACGGTCAACAATGCGCGCGACATGCGCTTCGCCCGCATGCTGATCCAGAACGGCAAGATCGTCGATCCGGCGCTGCTCGCCGACAAGAACGCGAAGCTCCAGGATCTCGTGCGCTAATGCTTGAAATGAGTGGTGCCGCGCGCCAATCTGCGCGCCGTTCCCGGGGGCAACAGAGGGTTAGAGATGGCGGAGAATGAGACTGGCGATTGGGTGACCGTCGCCGAAAAGGGATCGATTGGCGAAGGCGAAATGAAAGGCGTCACCGTCGGCAGCCAGGAAGTTTGCCTCTACAATCTGAAGGGCGAGATCTACGCGACGGATAACCTCTGCAGCCACGCCTACGCCTTCTTGAGCGACGGCTGGCTCGACGGCGAAGAAGTCGAATGCCCGCTTCACGCCGGGCGTTTCGAGATCAAGACCGGCAAGGGCCTCGGTCCGCCGATCCCGTGCGACATCAAAAGCTTTCCGGTGCGCATCGAGGGCAACAACGTCCAAGTGAAGCTCGGCTGAGTCGCAGCGCGAGCGCGGGATTGCCAAGCGGCGTTCTTCGGAACGCCGCTTTCGTTTAAGGCGGGCGCGGGATGTCGCGGCCGTTAACCATAATGCGTGAATACAATTTATCTAAAATGCAAAGCTTAATTGCTGGAAACCGTTTAAGTGATTCGTAATGATGCGCGCGTGCCGAGTGGTTGGTAGCGGCACGAAGCTTCGGCCGGATGGCCGTACATGCGGGTGTCATCACAAGTAAGTCGTAACCGCGGGAAAGAATTGGTCCGCTCCATTTAGCTATCCGCTCGCCGCCGTGTTCCCCTCAAGGCGAGCGTTCGTTCTGGCTGCCATTATCCCGGCTTGCGGCAAAGCGGCGTCTGCAGACGCCGCTTTTTCGCGTGGATTCATGGGCGGATCGCAAAGCGTTCCTTTACCCGCCGCCCTTATCACTGAGACGATGGATTGGCTTGCAACCCTGAGATCAGGCGCCGCGCTCGACGCCCGCCGCGCGATCACGCTCGGCGGCATCCTGCTGGCGATCGAAGTCGCGGTGTTCCTGTTCCTGATTGCCGGCACCCATGGCTGGATCGTGCCGCTCGACCGGCCGACTACCACCGACTTCGCCAGCTTTTACGCCGCCGGCAGCTTAACCGACGCGGGCACGCCATTTCTCGCCTACGACCAGACCGCCCATTACGCCGCCGAACAGCAAGCGACCGCGTACGGCATCGAATATCAATTCTTCTATTACCCGCCGGTCTTCCTGCTGATTTGCGGCTTGCTCGCGCGCCTGCCCTATATGGCGGCGTTCGTCACCTTCGAAGCGGCGAGCCTGTTGCTTGCCCTGCTTGTCGCGCGCGGCACGCTCAAAGCTAAGGGCTGGCGGATCCTGGTGCCGCTGCTCGCTTTTCCGTCGGTGTTTTGGACCTTGGGACTCGGCCAGAACGCGTTCCTGACCATGGCGCTCTTTGGCGGCGCGCTCTTACTGGTCGATCGCCGGCCGACGACCGCCGGTATGCTCTTCGGCGCGCTCTGCTATAAGCCGCATTTCGGATTGCTGGTGCCGGTCGCGCTCGCGGCCGGCGGCCGCTGGCGCGCTTTCCTAGGGGCGGCGCTCTCGGCCACGGCGATCGTCGCGCTTTCGCTGATGCTCTTCGGCTGGCAGAGCTGGCAGGACTTCCTCGCCGCCGCGGGCAATTCGGCGGCGACTTACGAATCAGGCCGTATCGATCCCTCGGGCTTCGTCACCTTTTTCGGCGCGGCAAGACTGATGGGCGCGAGTCCCACTTTCGCTTATGCTCTTCAAAGCGCGGGGGCGGTGGCCGCGATCGTCCTCGTCGCCGTCGTCTGGCGCTGTCAGCTGAGCCTGCCGCTGCGCGCCGCCGCGCTCGCCGCCGGAACGCTGATCGCGGTGCCGCTCGCCCTCGTCTACGACTTCCTCTTGGCAGGTCTCGCCATGGCATGGCTCGTGCGCGCGGGCAGCGAAGACGGCTTCCTGCCCTGGGAAAAGACGGTGCTCGCGGCGAGCTTCCTCACGCCGCTCTTATCGCGCAACCTCGGCCTCGCGCTGCATCTGCCGATCGCGCCGCTTGCGTTGCTGGCCTTGCTCGGCCTCGTCACCCTGCATGCACGCCAAGAACTGCTGCGCCGCTACGGCAACACGATCTCGCCGTTTCGCGGCGCGATCCGCGGTGTCATTGAGGGCCGCGCTGCTGCGCAAATGCAATAAGGCCCGGCTCGCGCCGGGCCTTATGTTTTCAAGATCGTGCTTCGGTTAAAAGGCCGCGGTCATCACGCCGTTGCGGTTCCGGCGCCACATGGCATAGCCGAGGAGAGCGACGCCGAGAAGGCTGT
>DATGLO010000104.1:0-2100 GCA_035294105.1 Allostellaceae bacterium | reverse complement strand
CGAAACTCCCTTCCCGACTCTCATCCATGGCACAATTTTGCGCCAAAACCCGGGCTGATGGCAATGCCCAGATTTGACCGCGGCGGCGCCCGGCGCTCCACTGTGCTGCGCAGTATCACAACGAAAGCTGGCAGCATGGCCGCCTCCCTTCTGCCCAACGATCTCGACTCCTACTGGATGCCCTTTACCGCGAACCGGCAGTTTAAGGCCCGGCCGCGCCTCATGGCGACGGCCGAGGGCATGTACTACCGCGATGCCGATGGGCGAAAAATCCTCGACGGCACTGCGGGGCTGTGGTGCGTCAATGCCGGGCACGGCCGGCGCGAGATCGCCGAGGCGGTACAGCGCCAAGTGCTGACGCTCGACTATGCGCCGGCTTTCCAGATGGGGCACCCGGCGATCTTCGAGGCGGCTTCGCGGATCGCCGATCTGTCGCCGGGCGATCTCGACCATGTCTTCTTCGGCAATTCGGGCTCTGAGGCGGTCGAGACGGCGCTCAAGATCGCGCTCGCTTATCATCGCATGAGAGGCGACGGCGCCCGCACGCGCTTGATCGGCCGCGAGCGCGCCTATCACGGGGTCGGCTTCGGCGGCATTTCGGTCGGCGGCATCGCCGGCAATCGCAAGCTCTACGCCGGCATTCCCGGCGTCGATCACTTGCCGCATACCTTCGACCTCGCGCATCAGGCATTCTCGCGCGGCCAGCCGGATTGGGGCGCGCATCTCGCGGACGAGCTCGAGCGCCTCGCCGTGCTCCATGATCCTTCGACCATTGCCGCCGTGATCGTCGAGCCGATGGCGGGATCGACCGGCGTGCTGGTGCCGCCCAAGGGCTATCTCGAGCGCCTCAAGGCGATCTGCGACAAGCATGGTTTCCTCTTGATCTTCGACGAGGTCATCACCGGTTTCGGCCGCCTCGGCGCGGCTTTCGCCGCCGAGCTCTTCGGCATCGTGCCCGACATGGTGTGCTTCGCCAAAGGCGTGACCAATGGCTGCGTGCCGATGGGCGGCGTCGTGGCGAGAAAGCACATCTACGACGCCTTCATGGCGGCGCCCGAAGGCGCGATCGAGTTCGCGCATGGCTACACCTATTCGGGCCATCCGCTCGCCGCCGCGGCGGCGCTCGCGACCCTCGATATTTACCGGAGCGAGGATCTGTTCAATCGCGCCAAGTCGCTTGCCCCTTATTGGGAGGATGCCGTGCACGGCCTCAAAGGTGTGCCGAACGTGATCGACCTGCGCAATATCGGCTTGGTCGCGGGAATCGAGCTCGCGCCGATCCCGGGGAAGCCCGGCGCGCGCGCGTTCGATGCCTATGTCAAATGCTTCGAGCGCGGCCTTCTCGTGCGCCAGACCGGCGATATCCTCGCCCTGTCGCCGCCGCTGATCATCGAGAAGCCGCAGATCGATGATATGTTCGGCATGCTTGCGGAGGTGCTGAAGACATGCTGATCGGCGTTCCGAAGGAAATTAAGACGCACGAATACCGTGTCGGCCTTATCCCCGGCAGCGTGCGCGAGCTCGTGCATCACGGACATCGGGTCGTCGTCGAAAGGAATGCCGGCGCCGGCATCGGCTTCGACGATGCCGCCTACGAGAAAGCCGGCGCGCGCATCCTGGCGTCCGCTGCCGAGGTATTTGCCGCCGCCGAGATGATCGTCAAGGTGAAGGAGCCGCAGCCGCAAGAGATCGCGCTTTTGCGTCCGGGCCAGGTGCTCTTCACCTATCTCCATCTCGCCGCCGACAAGGCGCAGGCCGAAGGGCTGATGCGCTCGGGCGCGGTGTGCATTGCCTATGAGACGGTGACCGACGCACGCGGCGGCCTGCCGCTCCTCGCGCCGATGAGCGAAGTCGCGGGCCGCATGGCGATCCAGGTCGGCGCGCATTGTCTCGAGAAAGAACAGGGCGGCGCCGGCATCCTCTTGGGCGGCGTGCCGGGCGTCGCCGCGGCCAAAGTCGTGATCTTGGGCGGCGGCGTTGCCGGCACCAACGCCGCGCGCGTCGCGATGGGGATGGAGGCGTACGTCACCGTCATCGACAAGTCGCTGCAGCGGCTGTACGAGCTCGATCTGCAATTCGGCTCGCAACTGCACACACTGT
>DATGLO010000103.1:0-7908 GCA_035294105.1 Allostellaceae bacterium | reverse complement strand
GGCGCCGAACTCGCCCTATTGCCCGCGCCATGCGGCGCTGTGCCGGTCTGCCGCCGCGGGAGAAGAGCGATGAGAAAGCGGAAAAAGCGTACGCCCGCCGGCGAGCTGGCGCCGAGCGCCGAACGCCAGGCGCAGGGTACGGTCGAGCGCGTGCCGCTGCCGATCGCCGACGACGCCGGCCGGCCCGCGCGGCCCTATCGCGCCGTCGACACTCTCACGGCCATGCTGCGCAAAGGCACGATCACGCCGGCGATGCATCAGGCGGGCGAGGATTTCCATGTGCTCTTCAGGGCGGCGCAATTGGAGACGCTGCGCGCCGCCGATATCAGCCGTCTGCCCGACGGCAAGCACGAATTGCCGATCACCTTGCGCCAAGCCGAAGCGCGCAAGGAAGTATGGCGCGCGTTGCGGACGGTGGGCGGCATCGCCTCCCCGGCCGGCTCATGCCTCTGGCATGTCGTGGGCAGCGCGCAGACGGTGAAGGAATGGGCGCTGCATCACGGCTGGAACGGCCGCACGCTCTCGCCCGAAGCCGCGTCCGGCATCCTCATCGGCGCGCTGGGCGCGCTGCAGGCTTATTTCGGCCTCTGAGGGCGCGCGATCAGAAAAGCGGCGTCATCAGATCGAGGATTTGCTGCGCGCGCTGATCCCAGGTGTGACGCCGCGCATACCAGCGCCGGCCCGCGGCAACCGCATCGTCAAGCGGGCGCGCCAGCAAAGCGGCGATCGCATCGTCGAGTGCCGCAGGCTCTTGCGGGAAGATTGCGATCCCGAGCCGTTCCGCCGCGGGCTCGGCGATCAGCTGCGAATAATCGCTGAGGATCGCGGCGCCGCGGCTCAGGCCGTAGAAGATGCGCTCATGCGCGCCGGTGTGAAACGGCATGGTGTTGAGCACGATCTTGGCATTGTCCATGAGCTGCAAGGTTTTGACGAAGCTCGTCGGGCCGGTGACCGTAACGCGCTCGCTGTGCGGCAGTCGCAGATCGACGTCGCCGCAAACCGTGATGTTCGCGGCGGCGATCGACGACAGCAGCTCGCGGCGCTTGAGATTGTTCACGTAAAGCTCGATCGCGCCGGTCAAAGCGAGATCGCGCCGCGGCTCGAGCGCGGCGCCCTCCGCAGCGAGCGCGTGGCGCAGCATCGCGGCGCTACCCTCGCTGGTCGCTTCCCAGCGCCGCGCGATCACGCGTGCGATCGCGGGCTTCAGCGTGTCGGCACAGGCGAGCGCCGCGACCCAGGAATCGGGCTCGGGCACGTCTTTGACATTGCCGATGAACAGCACATCGATCGGCCGCTCGCGCATCGGCAAGACGGGCTCGAGCGGCGGCGGCCCGGCATGCGCCATGAATTGCGTCGCGCGCCGCGCGACGCCGAAGGTGTCGAGCACCTCGACATGCGCGGCGTCGATCACCGTCATCGCCGCGTTGTTCGGCATCTGCGCCATCTGCTCGAGGTGATGAATCGGACTCGATTCGAAGATCGACAGGCGCGGGATGTTCCAGACGTCGTGGATGAAGACCGGCTTGCCGTCGGCGCCTTGCGCGGTAAGTCGGCTCTTGGCGTTGTTGTCGATGATAAAGCGCGGCCCGTCGTAGTCGCGGAGCTCGCCGACAAGCCCATGCACCAGCGGCAGGTTCGGCGCTTGCGGCGCGTCGGCGATGGCGCGGGTGTGAACGCCGAGACGTCTCAGCGCGTCGCCGAGATCGCCGAACATCGTGTCGATCGACGCGCGCAGCGTGAGCGTCGTCAGCAAGAGGCATTGCGGGCGTTTCATCGCCACGGAAGAGTAGGGGGCGATGGTTTAGCGTCCGTTAACCATCCCTCGACACGAGGATGAGGCGGACGGCGCGCGCTAGGAGGCTTTGGTCTCGGGCTTCTCGCGGGGGAAGAGCGGATGAGCCGGCGGCGGATCCACCCGGCTCCTCATGATAAGGCGCCCGTCGCTGCGCTTGATAAGGCCGATGAAATGCTCGCCCTGCCAGAGCTGGATCGTTTCGATCTCGGCATGCTCGTCCAAAAGGGCGCGCATGCGCTCGAACGCATCGAGGATGTCGCTGTGCCGCAGGGTCTCGCCGACGATGAGCTGCGCGCCGGCGTCGAGGAGGTAGTAATCGAAGGAGGTCATGAATTCCACGGCAGCGTGACGCGAGTGTGGGCGGCGATGTCTTGACGTCCTCTTAACCCGACGCCAGTTGCGGCGAAGCGGCGCGGGATTCGCTCTTTCGCGGCGCCCTTAACCATCTGGCGATCTTATTGCATCAGGATGCGCGCGTGTTTTGCGGCCTGAAGTTCCTCGAATGGCTCGGCTTTTAATCGTCGCGCGGTCCCCGATGAATTCGTTTACGATCGATTGCCTGCGGTTTCGTGCCGGATCGCTGCAAGCCTGCCTCATCGCGCTGGCGCTGGGCGCTCTTGCGGTAGCGCTGCGCTGGGTGCTTGATCCGATTTTCGCGCATGCGCCGTTTGGCGGCTTTCCTTATGTCACCTCTTTCCTCGCCGTCATCCTGGCGGCCTTTTGCTGCGGCTCGGCGGCGGCGTTCCTGACGACCGGCCTCGCCGGCGCCGCGGTGTGGCTCATCATCCTGCCGCTTCATCCGTCGGCCTTTGAGGTCTTTCAGATTCCCGCTTTTTTCGTCGTCGCGACGACAGTGATCGCGATCATCGCCGCAATGCGCGCCGCCAACGAGAAGGTGCGGCGCCTTAACGAGAATCTGCGCATAAGCGAGGCGCGGCTCGCCGAGGCGAGCCAGGCGAAATCGGAATTTCTCGCGCGTATGAGCCATGAGCTGCGGACGCCGCTCAACGCGATCATCGGCTTTTCGGAGATGATGCGCGAGGCGATGATCGGTCCGCTCGATGCGCGCTATCGCGGCTACGGCGCCGACATCAACAGCGCCGGCCGGCATCTCCAGAGGATCATCAACGACATTCTCGACATCTCGAAGATCGAGGGCGGGCGTCTCGAGTTGCGCGACGAGCCGGTCTCGATCGGCGAGAGCGTCGAAGCCTGCCGCCGCATCGTCGCGGCGATGGCCGAGGCGGCGAGCGTCCAACTGAGGGTCGAGGTCCCCGCGGACCTGCCGCCGATCCGCTGCGACGCGCTGCGTTTCCGTCAAATCCTCTTGAACCTCATGTCCAACGCGGTGAAGTTCACGCCCGCCGCCGGCCGCGTCGATGTCTCGGCGAGCATCGCGGGCGGCAATGCCGTGATCGCGGTCGCCGATACCGGTATCGGCATGAAGAAAGAGGATATCGCGATCGCGCTCGAACCGTTCCGGCAGATCGATCATGCCGGCGGCGGCGCCTTGACGCGGCGCTTCGACGGCACGGGTCTCGGCCTGCCGCTGGCGAAGGCCCTGGTCGAATTGCACGGCGGCATGCTCGAGATCGAGAGCATGCCGGATGCGGGTACCACCGTGCGCATCGTCATGCCGCTCGAGCGCCGCATCGAGGCCGCGGCTTAGCGCACTCTTCGATCGCGGCGCGCCGGGAACCCAAGCTGGCGCGCGGGGGTTTGCCCGGCATGAACCAAGCGCATTTTGCGCCCGCCGGGCGACGGCTGGCGCCGCTCGTTTTTGCGGCTCTGCTCGCGCTGTCGGCATGTTCGAGTTCCGGCAGCGCTGTCGATTCGGCGGTCAGCACAGCGACCACCGCCGGCATCGCCGCCGGCGTCGCCAAAGCCACAGGCAATGCGCTGGTCGGCACCGCCGCGGGTATCGGCGCCGGCATCGGCATCGATGCCGGCATCAAATACGCCGAGCGCGACATTCATCGCAACGCGCAGGACGCTATCGCGCGGGCGGCGGGGCCGCTCGTCGTCGGCCAATCGGCGCGTTGGAACATCCCGCAGTTCCTGCCACTCTGGGACAAGGACGGCACGGTCGAGATCGCGCGCAGCTTCGGCAAGGCGATCCCCTGCAAGGACGCCGTCTTCACCGTCGACGGCGACGACAACCTCTACGTAACCACCGTGTGCCAGGACAAGAAAGGCCTGTGGCGCTGGGCGCTGGCCGAGCCGACGGTCGATCGCTGGGGCAGCCTGCAATAGGCCGCGAACGGATCGCGGCGATTGCCGGAAAAACCGCGACCCGCTACCCTCGCGCGAACGAACGGGAGGGTCGGGATGGCGAAGCAACCTTTAAAAGCCAAACGCAGCAAGCCGAAGCGTGGCGCGGCGCTGGTGCAGCGCGGCGCGCGCAAGGTCGCGGCTCGGGTGAAAGGGAATGGGGCGAAAGCGAAACCGGCGAGAGCCACGCCGCCGGCGCGCGACCCGCGCGCGTCGCGCGCGCAATCGAACAACGGAGCGGCGCCGCTGGGCGCGGCCTCGGCGGTCGCGCAAAAGCTCGTCCATGTCGGCCGCAACGATCCCGCCGGCCGCATCTTCCGCCGCTATTGGATTCCGATCGAGGTCGCGGCCGATCTCGGCACCAAGCCGAAAGACGTGCGCATCCTCGGCGAAGACCTCGTGCTCTTTCGCTTCCCGAACGGCGAACCCGGCCTCGTCGGCCATCAATGCGCGCACCGCAATGCCGGGATGAAGCTCGCGACGCCGGAAGAGCGCGGCATCCGCTGCTGCTATCACGGCTGGCTCTATGACGCGCAGGGGCGCTGCATCGAGATGCCGTGCGAGCCGAAGGATTCGCCGCTCCTCGGCCAGGTGAAGATCGCGGGCTATCCGGCGATCGATCGCTATGGAGCGATCTGGGCTTATATGGGCGAGGGCGAGCCGCCCGAGCTGCCGGCGCTCGACGTGTTCGTGCGCGAGGACGGCTTCAAGCGCGTGACCAAGAGCTACCACAACTGCAACTGGCTGCAGGTCGCGGAGAACATGGTCGACCCGCAGCACACGACGTTCCTTCATCGCTTCTCGCCGCTGACCAATGTCGTCGACGAGCTGCCGAGCTTCGACAAGACCGAAGACACGGAATGGGGGTTCGTGGTTCACTCGACGCGCCGCGACCAGGGCCACACGCGCCTCGATCACTTCGTTTTTCCGGCGATGAACCGCGTCGCCGTCAATCACATGGATCCGCCGCTCGAGATCGCGTGGTACGTCACGCCGATCGACGACACCCATGCGATCTCGATCAGCGCGCGCTTCCTGCCCAACCCGCCCGGCGCCGACGAGGCGGAGATCCAGCGCCGCATCGACATCATGCTGAAGCAGGACAAGGTCATCCCGCGCGACAATCCTTACGAAAGCGGCGGCATCGTCTTCGCGCAGGACATGTATGCGATGGAGAGCCAGGGCGTCATCAGCGATCGCACGAGGGAAACGCTCGCGACCTCGGATCGCGGCGTCGTGCGACTGCGGCGCGGCTATTGGGATGCCTTGAAGGCGATCGATCAGGGCAAGGAGCCGCCCGGCATCCTCAGGAACTCCAATCGCGGCCGCATCGACTTCACCACCGGCATCTTCCGCCGTCCCGACAAAATGGCCGAGATCGCGCGGCGCAGCGAGGACCTTTGATCGTCGGTCGCGCGCGTAGCCGCCACGCCAACCCTACGCGCGCGACCGAATTTAATGACTTGCTACAACTCCCAGCCGATCAGCCGATCGATCGAGCAGCGGCCGCCGCCTTTGAGCGCGATCACGAAGGCGAGAAGGCCCCAGAGAAGAAACGGCTCCGCCCTGAAATAGCCCTGCGGCAACATCACGACGAACGAGATCACCGCGAGTTCGATCGCCAGGGCCGCGGCCCAGAGCCGCGTCAGGAAGCCGAGGACGATGCAGAGCGCGCCCAGCGATTCGATCGCGGTGACGCATAGAGCCATGACGGCGGCCGGCTGCACGCCGAAATGCGTCATCGTCGCGACGACGGGCGCTTGGCCGCTCATCAGCTTGCCCAAGCCATGCGGCAGCAAGAACGCGCCGACGATGAGGCGAAAGAGCGGATAGGTGTAAGGCTCGACCCAATCGTAAAAGCCGGCGAGGCCCGGAACGATCGGCCGCGGCCGGCGCCCGCTCGGCGCACGGCGCGGCGAAGCAAGTGAAGGCGATGCCATCGCGTTTCTCCCACCAAGAGCTTTGCCTCGGCCACGGCGCCAAGGCTTCGCCAAAGAAAGCAGAGCGAAGCCGCGCACGCCAGTCGCGCCGCCCGCCGCTTACCGGAAATTGATCGCGGGCTTGTCGGTCTCCGCGCCCTCGGCTAGAGACGATTCGAATTGAACATCCGCGCGTCAGGGAAGGGCTCCGCATGTATCGCATCTGGGTGGCCGATCTCGACTCGCCTTCCTATTTCGTCGCGACCGCCGCGGTCGAGCTCGGCTATTTCAAGCGCGAGGGCATCGACGTCGAGTTCGTCTACAACACCCGCGAAGGCCCGGCGCTCATGCGCGACGGCAAGCTCGACTTCATCGGCGGCCCCGCTTTCGTCGCGTTGCGCGCGATGCCGGAATGGCAAGGCGCGAAGCTGCTCTGCGCGCTCGCGCAATATGCCTATTGGTTCCTTGCCGTGCGCCGCGACCTCGACATCGCGCGCGGCGATCTCGCGGCGCTCAAGGGCTTGCGGATTTCCGCCGCCATCTCCGATCCGTCGAAGCTGCTCGAATACATGCTGCGGCAGGCGGGCCTCGATCTCGCGCGCGACAATATCCGCATCGTGCCGCCGCCGCCGGCCTATGGCGACAAGGGCTTCATGGCGCGCAACGGCGTCGATGCGATCACGAACGGCTCGGCCGATGCCTATTGGGGCAACGGCCTGCGCGTGGCGCTCGGCGAGAAGCTCGGCATCGCCAAGCTGCATATCGATCTGCGCCGCGGCGACGGGCCGCCCGGCGCGCGCTATTACAGCTTTCCCGCGCTGACGACGCGCGAGAGCCTGGTGAAAGAGCATCCCGAGGTCGCGGCCGGCGCGATCCGCGCCGTGCGCGCTGCGCAGAAGGCCTTGCGCGCCGATCCGTCGCTCGCGACCCGCATCGGCGAGAAGCTCTTCCCGGCGGACGAGGCGGAGCTGATCGCGCCGCTCATCGCGCGCGACGCGCCCTTCTACGACGCCGTCATCACCCGCGAGGCGATCGACGGGCTGATGAAGTTCACCAAAGGCTTCGGCCTGATCAAGGACGCGGTGCCCTACGAGCGCGTGGTCGCGACCGAGTTCAGCTCTTTGTGGACGCGGTGAGCGCCCGTCCCCCGCGCAGGCGCGAAGATCAACATCCTTCTCAATAGGCGCGTCCGATTGAGCGCCGATAGCGGCGATCGGCGCTGCGTTCCGGCGATACCCTGCAATACCTTGAAGGGCCAAACGCGGACATGGGCAATGCGGGTTGTCGCGGACGTGATTTGCCACCTCGGCAATCTCTGGTAGCCTGACGTTCGGCAGACCGCCTGCGGGATGCTTTCATGAATACTCGCTCGGTGCGCGACGAGGCCGGTGCCGGACCAAGGAGATCGGACGATCTCATTTTCGATTTCGGCATGCACTTTTGCGAAGACACCGAGTTCTATCTCAAAAAGGGTTTCCGCGTCGTTGCCGTCGAGGCGAACCCGGCCGCCTGTCGCGACGCCGAGCGCCGCAATGCGCAGGCCATCGCGTCGGGGCAGCTCACGGTCGTCAACCGCGCCATCTCACGCAGTAACGAGCCGCTCAGGTTCTATGTGAACACGGCCGAACCCGCGCGCAGCACCGCATCGGAACACCTGTGCAAGTTTTGCCGATCGCGGTGAAGGTTTCGATGAAATCGAAGTCATGGGTGTCGTGCCGAGCGAGATTATTGCCCGCTATGGCGTCCCTTACTACGCGAAGATCGACATTGAGGGCTTTGATCTGCTCTGCGTTGAAGCGTTCGCGGAATTCAGAGAGAAGCCGCGGTATATGTCCGTCGAAATCGATTTTTCCGCGTCGCATGATCTCATGGACCGATTGGAGAAAATGGGATATTGCCGCTTTTCTCTCGTCGGACAGAGCA
>DATGLO010000102.1:0-15860 GCA_035294105.1 Allostellaceae bacterium | reverse complement strand
AGCGGTTGTAAGCGCGGGCGAGCGCGTTCTCGACCTCGGCGCGCGGCGTCAGGCCGAGGGTCAGCATCGGCGTTGGAAAGAGGCAGACCTGATCGATGCCGATCGCGTCCATCCACCGCTTGGTCAGGGTGATGTCGCGATGCACATCGATCGGCGTCTTCTCATGCGCGAAGCCGCCGGTCTTCCGGGTGACGCGGCCAAGAAGGTTTTGATAGCCGCCGCCCGCGGTCGCCGAGGTGATGCCGCCGTTGCCGAAGCCCTGATACTTGGCCTGGTCGCGCATCACCGGATCTTCGATGTACTCGCACATCTCTTTGTACGAGGCCGTCTCCATGTGGTGACCGTCGACATCGACGATCAGGAAATCCTCGTAGCGGCGCTGCTTTGCCTGCTCGTCGGCATGCTGCAGCAGCGTCTTGGTGTCGATCTCGGCGAGCGATAGGTCGCGGAAGTTCACCGAATCCATGCGAATCCTCCTTCAGGGAAATGGTTCACTCGGCGGCCGATCGCGCCGCCAGGCGCTTGATCTTGGTTTCAGACATGACAGGCTCGAGATTGAAAACGCGCTTGGCGTTGCCGCCGAGGATATTGCGCTTGCCCGCCTCCGAAAGGAACGGCAGGTCGTAGATCGTCGAGGGCAGGTCCATATCCCAATGCGGATAGTCCGACGAGTACATGAGCTGGGTCTCCGCATTGATCATCTTGAAGGTCAGCTCCAAGGCCTCGCGGTTGTTCACCATCTCCATCGGCTGCGACGAGTAGTACATCTCGCGCATATAATCCGACGGCCGGCGTTTGAGCAGCGGCACCTCGGACGAGCGCATCATGTATTCGTTGTCGAGACGCTGCATCAGGAACGGCACCCAGGCAAGGCCGCTTTCGACCCAGACGACCTTCAGCCTGGGGAAGCGCTCTGGCAAGCCGTTCACCAGCCAGTTCGTCATGTGCAGGATGTTGAACCAGGCGAAGCCCAGCGCGTGCACGGCCATGAATTTGTTGCAGAGCGATAGGCTTCGATCGCCGCCCCAGGCATAGGCACCGTGGAAAACGAGCGGCAGGCTCGCTTCTTCCATCAGCGCCCAACTCTTCATATAGGCGTTGTCGTAGACCGCCCTGTAATGCGGCGAGACGACGGTGAAGCCGGCGACGCCTTTCTTGCCCGCAAACTCCTTCACCATCTTATAGGTGGCTTCGGCGTCATTGAGCGGCAAGTAGAGCGTCGAGCGGATACGCGGCTCCGCCGGGAGCACCCGGTCGCAGAGCCACGCATTGTAAGCGCGCGCGAGCGCCACCTCGACCTCGGGCCGCGGCGTCAGGCCGAGGGTCAGCATCGGCGTCGGGAAGAGCAGCACCTGATCGATGCCCATCGCATCCATCCAGCGCTTGGTCAGGGTGATGTCGCGATGCGGGCTCGGCGGCGTCTTTTCCTTGCTCTCGCGCGGATTGCGGGTAACGCGGCCGCCCAGATTCTGATAGCCGCCGCCCGAGCTCGCGGTGGTGATGCCGCCGCGGCCATAACCCTGATACTTTGCCTGATCGCGCATCACCGGATCTTCGATGTATTCGAAGATCTCGGCATAGGACATGTTCTCATAGTGGTGACCGTCGACATCGACGATCAGGAAATCCTCGTAGCGCCGCTGGATCGATTGCTGGTTGGCGTGCTCCAGCAGCGTCTTCGTGTCCATCTCGGCGATGGAGGCGGCAACGAGATCGCGGTAATTGAGGCTATCCATCCTGCGCCCTTCTAAGCACCGCCGCGCGTGGCCAGCCGCTTGATCTTCGTTTCCGACATCACCGGCTCGAGGTTGAAAGCGCGCCGCGCATTGCCGCCGAGGATGTTGCGCTTGGCTTGCTCCGATAAGAACGGCAGGTCGTAGATCGTCGAGGGCAGATCCATGTCCCAATGCGGATAGTCGGAGGAATAGAGAAGCTGCGTCTCGGCGTTCATCATCTTGAACGTCACCTCGAGCGCGTTGCGATTGTCGACCATCTCCATCGGCTGCGAGGAATAATACATTTCGCGCATGTAATCCGACGGCTTGCGCTTCAAGAGCGGCACCTCGGACGAGCGCATCATGTATTCGTTGTCGAGACGCTGCATCAGGAACGGAACCCAGGCGAGGCCGCCCTCGATCCACACGACCTTGAGCTTGGGGAAACGCTCGGGCAGGCCGTTCACCAGCCAGTTCGTCAGGTGAAGGATGTTGAACCAGGGGAAGCCCAAGGCGTGCACGCCGATGAAGCGGTTGCATAGCTCGGCATGCTGGTCGCCGCCCCAGGTATAGGCACCGTGAAAGACGAGGGTCTGGCCGCGCTCTTCGATCGCGCGCCAGGTTTTGACATAGGCATTGTCGTGGACCGGCTTCTTGCTCGGCGACACGACCGTGAAGCCGAGCACGCCCTTCTTATCGCCGAAATCCTCGACCATCTTGTAGCAGGCCTCGGGATCGCGGAACGGCAGGTACAGCGTCGAGCGCAAGCGCGGCTCATGCGCCAGGATGCGCTCGCACAGCCAGCGGTTATAGGCGCGCGCGATCGCGGTCTCGACATCGATCCGCGGGCAACTGCCGAGTTGCAACATCGGCGTCGGGAACATGCAGGCGACGTCGATGCCGATCGCGTCCATCCAGCGCTTCGTCAGCGTGATGTCGCGATGCGGACTGGCCGGCGTCTTCTCGTTACGCACGCCGGGATAGCGCGTGAGGCGGCCGCCGAGATTCTGCGCATTGCCTGACGCCGAGGTGATGCCGGTGCGCCCATAGCCCTGATAAAGGGCCTGGTCGCGCATCACTGGATCTTCGATGTACTCGATGATCTCGTTGAAGCTGTCGGTCTCGTAGTGATGCGCATCGACATCGACGATGAGGAAATCCTTGTAGCGCCGCTGCTCCGCCTGCTGCTGCGCATGGCTCAGCAAGGTCTTGGTATCAAAGCTTTCGACCGCGAGGTCGCGGAAGCTGACGCTATCCATTGGCGAAAGACTCTCCGTCTCTTCGTCAGTGCCCGCCGGCGCCGACCGGCGCATCGGCGTCGTCGGGCTGACGCTTGCCGACACTCGACCACGATTGCCACAAAGCGAGATCGAACAGCGGCACGTTGACGCCTTCGAGCATGCCCGTCGCGCCGATCGCCACATCCTGTGGGGTGACGCCGGCATTGCGCGCGAAGGGCGGCGGGGGATTGCCGAGCTGTGCCTTCGCGCCGTAAAGCTTCACCACGCTCGCGAACAACTGGGCCAGCGCGTCGTCGCCGACATCACCCAGCTTGTCCTCTTCGATCACCGTGGCAAAGATCGCCGCGATATCGCTCGCAATATCCGCGATCTTCGCCCGTCGTTCGGCCGACCGATCGTCAGACGTTGACATACACCTGGCCGTTCTTCTCGACGACGTTGAATTTTTGCAGGCGAATCCGCTTGTCGCAGACATTGACGCCGTCTTCGAGATGGAATTCGTAGGCGTGCCAGGGGCAGACGATGTGCATATCGCTGCGGTTGTAATCCTGGCCGAGAAAGGTGCGGTCGGCGGCGATCACGTCCACGACCTGCGGCATGCGGATACCCTCGCAGACCGGTCCGCCCTGATGCGGACAATGGTTGCGATAGGCATAATATTTGCCGCCATGGCGGATGACGCCGATTTCGACGGCGCCCGCCGTAATGACGCGGACCCCGCCCTCGACGATCTCGCCCTCTTTGCAAACCAACACTTCAGCCATAGCGCGCTCCCATCCCTTCATCTGGTGGCCGGATTGGTGGGAATATTAGCGTCCCGGCATGGGGTTTGCCCATAGGGATCGTGCGGCTTTTGCGCCCGGCAGGGCATGGGCCGGCTGCGAAATTCGCAGGCCCGCCGGTCAATTCGCGGCTGTTGCGCTGCGGAAAAGCGCCGCGGCGGCGCCTAGTCCGTCATCACATACGTGTTGAAGACATGCTTGCCGGTGCGCGACGGGAAGCCGCCGCGCACCGCGCCGGCGCGCTGATCCTGATAAATCGTCGACATCAGCGGCGACAGCGGCCGCGAATTCGGCACCGAAAGCCACATGCGCAAGAGGTGACGGTGGCGCTCGTCTTCCGGCCAGTCGGTGAAAGCCGTCCGCGCATGGAAGCAGGTGTGATTGTTGACGAGCTGCCAATCGCCCGGCTGGAACATCATCGAGAAGTTGAACTCCTCGCTATTCGCCAGCTCGTCGATCAGCGCCCGCGCCTCGATCTGCGCTTGCGTGAAACGCGGCACGCCCTCGAAGGCTTGCGCGTTCTTGATCTGGCCGTCGATATAGCGGCAGGAGAAATAGCCCTCGCATTCGCTGAAAATCGGCTGCGTGTAATAAGGCTTCTCGCCGGGCGGCTCCTGCTTGTTCCAGCTCCAATAGAATGGCTGATAGAGGACGTCGAGGAGATCGGGCCGCTGCCGCGCGATCTCGTTCCTGACCGCGACTGAGCTCGCGAGCTTCGAGAGACCGCCCTCCTTGGCGACGTTTAAGACGAAGAGGCCGGTGACGTCGCAGCTATCGGTGTGAAAATTGAGCCGCTGATTCGACTGATAGCCCCGCCCGCCGGCACTTTCGGTGATGACGCCGAAATTCCGCACATCGCCGAGGAGGTCGCCGACGCGGCTTTGCGAGCGCGCGGTGCCGAAATGCTTGCCCATGCCCCAATAGATGAGCCGCAGATCGTCCTTGCTGTAGCGCTCGTTGGGAAAGCCGCGGAAGAGCTGCAAGCCGCCGCCGTTCTCCAAGCGCTCGCGCGCCTCGGCGAAGAGCCCGGCGACGGTCGGCAGCGGGAAATCTGCGCGGGTCAAAGTCTCGAGCGTCTTGCCCGCGCGGGTCGCGCCGGCGAAAGCGCGCTCGATCTCGGCAATCTCGGCCTTGGTCCAATCGTGAATCCACGCCGTCGATCTCGCCATGTCGGGCCCGCGCCAATCGGCCGCGCCTTCGATGATTCTCGGCATGCGCTCCTCCGCCACCGTTTCGCTGGCTTGGGGTGGGAAATTAGGCCCGCGGTTTTGCCGAGTCCATTGCCGACACGGATTTACGCAGATGGGGGCGACCGAGCGGAAACATCGACACGGCCCGGCGCTTCGCCTATTTTCCGCGCGGGGAGGAAGTCGATGCGTCTCATTCGAGGACTCGCTCTATCGCTGATAGCGGCGCTGGCGCTAACGCCGCGAGCCCATGCGCTCGATAAGGTTCATGCCGGCACTGCCGTCGCGCTCTGGGCGTTCCTGCCGCTGCAGATCGGCCAGGAAGAAGGCATCTGGAAAAAATACGGCATCGATCTCGACATCACCAATAACGGCAGTGATGCCAAGCTGCAGCAGGCAATGACCGCCGGCAGCATCGATTTCGGTCTCGGCAGCGGCGCGGCGATGGCCTTCGCCGCTAAAGGCGCGCCGGTCCATGCCGTCGCCGCTTTTGCCGGCGAACCGAAAACCGTGACGATCATTGTCGCCGCCGATTCGCCGGTGAAAGGCCCCGGCGACCTCAAAGGCAAGCTTGTCGTCATGCCCGGCGTCGGCTCGGTCAGCGAATGGCTGGTGTGGCAGATGTCGATCCAGGAAGGCTGGGGCAAGGACGGCATCCACACGGCCGGCCAAGGCTCGATCGACGCCAACGTTGCTTCGATCGAAACGCATCAGGCCGATGCAATGACGGGCCCGCCCGAGGTCGGCTATCTGCTCGATTCTCAGGGCAAAGGCCATGTCGCGTTCAGCCTCGCGCAATTCGCGCCGCATTTCCACGCCCACGTCATCTTCGCGCGCAACGACATCATCCAAAACAATCCCGAGTTGGTGAGGCGCTTCCTGAAAGGTTTCTTTGCGGGCATCGCCTTCATGAAGACGCACAAGGAAGCGACGACCGCGATCGCCGTGCGCGTGTTACACAACACGCCCGAGATCATGAATCGGATCTACGACGATCTCGCGCCGTGGCTTGAAAGCGACGGGCATTTCGATCCGCAGGCGATCGAGGTGATGAAAAGCTCGTTCGTCGATATGGGCATCCTCGACAAGAAACCCTCGAATAACGACATTCTCACGACCCGCTTCGTCCCGGTGACACCATGAGCAAATTGCGCTTCGCCCCCCTCGCCGCTTTTCTCCTGACGGCCGCACTCGCCGCGCCGGCGCATGCCGCCGACAAGGTCCGCGTCGGCAAAGCCGTCGGCACCGCCTGGACCTTCACGCCGATCGATGTCGGCATCAAGGAAGGCATCTTCGCCAAATACGGGCTCGACGTTGAAAGCGCCGCCTTCACGGGCGATGCGAAGCTGCAGCAAGGCCTCCTCTCGAACAGCCTCGATTTCGGTCTCGGCAGCGGCCCCGCCATGGCTTTTGCGGCGAAAGGCGCGCCGATCCTCGCCGTCGCCTCCTTCGCCAACGAGCCGCGCAACATCGGCGTCACGGTGGGCGAGAATTCCCCGATCAAGACGGTCGCCGATCTGAAGGGCAAGCTGCTCGCCATCAGCACCACCGGCTCGCTCACCGAATGGCTGGTGAAGAAAATCGGCACGGCCGAAGGCTGGGGACCCGACGCCATCCGCCGCGTCGCGATCGGCGATGCCGTGCAGCAGACGGCGGCGCTACGCTCCGGCCAGGTCGACGGGCTGATGGGCGCGATGGAAAACGGCTATCAGCTCGAAGAGCGCCACGAAGGCCGCGTGCTCGTCAGCATGGATAAATACGTGCCGCACTTCGTCACGCACGTGATCTTCGCGCGCAAGGATTTGATCGCGAGCAATCCCGACGAGGTGAAGCATTTCCTTCAGGGCTTTTTCGCCTCGCTGCACTGGATCAAGGATCACAAGAAGGAATCGCTCGCCATCGTCCAGCCGGTCCTCAACGAGAGCCCGGCGGTGCTGGAGAAGACCTACGACACGCAGATGCCGATGATGTCGATGGACGGGCAGTTCGATGCGCAGGGCCTCGAACTCATTAAGCAATCCTTCGTCGATCTCGGCACGCTGCCCGCGAAGCCGAGCGACGATCAGATGCTGACGCGCCAGTTCCTGCCGGTGAAGCCTTAAATGAAACCGCGGCGGCTCGCTGCGCTGTGCGGAGTCGCTCTCGCTCTTGCGGCAACGAACGGCTCAGCGCGCGCCGCCGACAAGCTGCGCGCCGGCAAGGCGGTCCAGGTGTCGTTCCCGATGTCGATGCTCGAGCTCGGCGTGCACGAAGGCATCTTCGCCAAATACAACATCGATCTCGACATTACCGCCTTCACCGGCGATGCCAAGCTGCAGCAGGCTTTCGCTGCCGATGCGATCGATGTCGGGCTCGGCAGCGGGCCGGCGATGGCCTTCGAGATCAAAGGCGCGCCGACTATCGCGGTTGCGGTCTTCGCCGGGCCGCCCGGCACGATCGCGGTCGCGACCACGGCGGATTCGCCGCTGAAATCCGTCGCCGACTTGAAAGGCAAGACGCTCGCCATCAGCACCACGGGCTCGCTGACCGAATGGCTGGTGAAGCGGCTCTCGGTTCATGAGGGCTGGGGACCCGACGGCATCAAGACGATCGCGCTCGGTGCCGGCGCGGCCATGAACGGCGCGCTCTTCACGCATCAGGTCGATGCGATGATGACCGGCACCGAGAACGCCTACATTCTCGAAGACAAAGGCCAGGCGCGCGTCCTCGCCGGCGCCGAGACCTTCGTCCCCGATTTCATGACCCACGTCGTTTTTGCGCGCAAAGACGTGGTCGCGCGCGAGCCCGATGTGATCGCGCGCTTCCTCAAGGGCTTCTTCGCCTCGATCCGCTTCGCCAAGGCCAACAAGGCCGAGACCGCCGCCTTCATGGCGCCGCTCGTCAACGAATCGCCACGCGTCTTCGACAAGATCTACGATCACGAGGCGGCCATCCTCTCGGACGACGGGCGCTTCGATCCGAAAGCGGTCGCGATCCTCAAGGATTCGTTCATCGACATGGGCATCCTCGATCAGAAGCCCAGCGACGATCAGCTCTTCACGACCCGCTTCACGCCGGTCACGCCTTAAGGAGGACAAAGCTGAAAAACTTTCTGCCGTCGCTGATCGGCGGCATTGCCGTCGCCACCCTGGCCCTCACGCCGGCCGCGCATGCGCTCGACAAGATCCGCGCCGCCAAGGCGGTCGGCATACCTTGGACCTTCACCTTGATGAATGTCGGTATCGAGGAAGGCATCTTCGCCAAATACGGGCTCGATGTTGAGAGCAACGACATGAACGGCGATGCGAGCCTGCATCAGGCGTTCATCGCCGGCTCGGTCGATGTCGCCCTGGGCAGCGGGCCATCGATGGCATTGGGCGCGAAAAGCGGCAAGGCGATTGCGGTCGCCGCCTTTGCCGGAGCGCCACGCAACATCGCGATCCTCGTCATGCCGGATTCGCCGATCAAGACCGTCGCCGATCTGAAGGGCAAGCTGATGGGCACCACGACCAAAGGCTCGCTGACCGAATGGCTGGTCCAGCGCCTGTCGCAAGAGCACGGCTGGGGCACCAACGGCATCAAGATGGTCGAGCTCGGCGCCTTCGAATCGACGCTCGCCGCGCTCAAGGTTCATCAGGTCGATGCCATGGTCGGCGCGCTCGAAGCCGGCTACCTGCTCGAAGAAAAGCACGCGGGCCGAGTGCTGACCGGACTCGAAAGCGTCGCGCCCGATTTCGTCACCCATGTCGTCTTCACCAGTCCGGATTTGATCAAGCGCAATCCCGATGAAGTGAATCACTTCTTGAAGGGCGTTTTCGCCTCGATCGCTTTCATGAAAGCCAATAAGGAAAAGACCACCGAGATCGCAACGCGCGTGCTGCATCAAAGCCCCGAGGTGATGAACCGGACCTGGGACTACGAAATCTCGATGTTCGAGGATGACGGGCATTTCGATCCGAAGGCCATCGCGGTGATGCAGCAATCCTTCATCGATATGGGCCTGTCGTCGGAAAAGATTCCGGACGACAAGCTCTTTACGACGCAATTCCTGCCGGTGAGGCCCTAAAAGCGGGTGGGCGGGCGCCGCGGGCCGGCCCGGCATCGACAGCGCGAAGCCCCTCGACTAATCTCGCCCCAAGCAACAAAGCTTCGGGGAGGGAGACGATATGGGTCGGCTTGGCAATTGGGCATTCCGCGGCGCGCTCGCGGCGGCGGTCGCGATCCTGGCGTTAAACGCGCCGCAAGCGCGGGCAGCCGACAAGGTGAGCGTCGCGAAATCGGCGGACGTCGCCTGGACGTTCGTCGTGCTCGATGTCGGCAAGCAAGAGGGCATCTTCGCGAAATACGGCATCGATCCGGAAATCAGCGCCCTGGGCGGCGACGCCAAGGTGCAGCAGGCGCTCGCGGCCAAGAGCATCGATTTCGGCCTCGGCAGCGGCCCGTCCATGGCCTTCGTCGCCAAGGGCGCGCCGGTCTATGCCGTTGCCGCTTTCGCCGGCGAGCCGCGCAACATCGCAGTCGTCATCGGCGCCGATTCGGCGATCAAAACCGTCGCCGATCTGAAAGGCAAAACGCTCGCGGTCACCACTGCCGGCTCGCTTACCGATTGGCTCGCGCATCGCCTCGCGGTGCAGGAAGGCTGGGGCAAGGACGGCGTTAAAACCGTGGCGCTCGGCGGCTTCACGCCCTCGCTCGCCGCGCTCAAGACCGGGCAGATCGACGGCATCATGGCCGCGATCGAGGCGGGCTATGGACTCGAAGAGAAACACGAAGGCAAAGTCCTGCTCGGCATGGAGAAATACGCGCCGAAGTTCATCACCCACGTGGTCTATGCGCGCAAGGATATGATCGCGAGCAATCCCGATCTCGTATCGCGCTTCCTCAAAGGCTTCTTCGCGACCATCGCTTTCGAGAAGGCGAATAAGGAAAAGACCACCGAGATTGCGATGCAAGTGCTGCATCAATCCAAGACGGTGATGGACCGCACCTACGACTACGAGATTTCGATGTTCAACGATGACGGGCATTTCGATCCGGCCGCCGTGGAGGTGATCAAGGATTCCTTCGTCGACATGGGAATCCTCGACCACAAGCCGCCGAACAACGAGCTGTTCACGACGCAGTTCGTTCCGGTTAAGCCCTGAGAGTCGGCTTGGCTACACCTCCGTCATTGCGAGGAGGCCCAGCGGGCCGACGAAGCAATCTAGGATCGCGGCGTTTTTCTGGATTGCTTCGCTGCGCTCGCAATGACCTCGTTGCAGCGTTCTTATGTATTCTCTTTCTCATTCCTCCGTCCCGCGCCGCCGACATGTTGCATGTCGGCAAAGCGATCAATGTACTCTGGATCTACACGCCGCTCGATATCGGCGTCGAGCAGGGCATCTTCACGAAATATGGACTCGACGTTCAGGTCTCGACCCTACCGGGCGACGCCAAATTCGCCCAGGCGCTCATTGCCAAGAGCATCGATATCGGCCTTGCCGGTGCGCCGGCGATGGCGCTCTCGGTCAAAGGCTCGCCGGCGATTGCCGTCGCCGCCTATGCCGGCGCGCCGCGCAATTTCTCGGTGATCGTCGCGGCGGATTCTGCGATTAAGGCGGTGGCGGATTTGAAGGGCCGGACCTTGGCGACGGCGACCAACGGCTCGGTGCCGCAATGGCTGATCAAGCGCCTCTCGATGAGCCAAGGCTGGGGGGTCGACGGCATCAAGACCACGGCGACCGGCGGCTTCGAAGCCAGCCTCTCGGCGACGCTGACTCACGCGGTCGACGGCTTCATGGGCGCGACCGAAGCGGGGCTGCAGATGCAAGAAGAAAAGCGCGGCCGCGTCATCACCAATATGGAACAATATGTGCCGAAGCTCGTGACTCAGGTGGTGACGACCCGCAAGGATTTCGTCGCCGAGCATCCCGATCTGGTCGATCGCTTCCTCAAGGGCCTCTTCGCTTCGGTCGCCTATGTGAAGTCGCATAAGGAAGAAAGCGTCGCCGCGGCAACGCGGCTCCTCCATCAAAGCCCGACGGTGATGAACGAAACCTACGACGCCGAGAAATCGATGCTGTCGGATGACGGCGCCTTCGATCCGGAAGCGATGAAGGTGCTGAAGGAATCCTTCATCGATATGGGCATTCTCGACAAGGTGCCGTCCGACGACGAAATCCTCACCACCAAATTCCTGCCGGTGAAGCCATGAAGCTGCGCGCCTGCATCATCGCCCTGATCGCGGTCGCGATCGCCTTGCCCGCTCACGCAGCCGACAAAGTGCGCGTCGCCAAGGCGGTCGGCAGCCAATTCGTCTACGCCCCGCTCGATGTCGGCATCGCGCAGGGAATCTTCGCGAAATACGGCATCGCCGTCGAGATCAGCACCATGACCGGGGAAGCGCGGCTGCAACAGGGCCTCACCGCCGGCAGCCTCGATGTCGGCCTGGCCGGCAATTCCGGCGCGGCGCTCTCGGTGAAAGGTGCGCCGACCATTGCGGTTGCAGCCTATGCCAATGCGCCGCGCAATTTTTCGGTCGTGGTACTGGCGGATTCGCCGATCAAGACCGTCGCCGATCTCAAAGGCAAGCTGCTCTCCGGTGCAACGACCGGCGGCTTGCCCGAGTGGCTGGTGAAGCGCCTCGGCGTGGTCGAAGGCTGGGGCGCCGATGGCGTCCGCAGCATCTCCGTCGGCTCGCCCGACGCGAGCCTTTCGGCGCTGCGCACCCGGCAGGTCGACGGCATGATGACCGCCACGGCGACCGGCATCTTGCTCGAAGACCAAGGCATCGGCCGCATCGTCACGCAGATGGGCGATTTCGCCGCCAATTTCCATACGTCGCTGGTCTTCGTGCGCAAGGATTTCGTCGCCCAGAGCCCGGACACGCTGCGAGGCTTTCTCAAAGGGCTCTTTGCCTCGGTCGCCTTCGTCAAGGCCAACAAGGACAAGACGGTCGCGATCGCCGCGCCGGTGCTGCATCTCAGCCCGGCCATCGTCAGCCGCGTCTACGACATCGAGAGTCCTATCCTCTCAGACGACGGGCATTTCGACGCCGCAGCGGTCGACGCGCTGAAGCAATCGCTCGTCGATATGGGCGCGCTCACCGAGAAGCCGCGCGACGAGCAGATCATCGATACCCGATTCGTTCCCGTGAAATTCTAGGATGCGCAAAACATGAAAGTCGAACGCTCGTCATTGCGTGCGAAGCGAAGCAATGACGTCGTGGGATTGGTTGCGCTGTTTTGTGCGTTTCTCATCGCAACGTCCGGAGCTCACGCCAACGACAAAATCCGCGCCGGCAAGGCGATCAACGTCATCTGGGCGATGATCCCGTTGGATATCGGCGCGCAGAAAGGGCTCTTCGCCAAATACGGCGTCGACGTCGATATCACGACGATGAGCGGCGGCGCCAAGCTGCAGCAAGGCCTTGCTTCGGACAGCATCGATATCGGCATCGATGGCGGCACCAGCCTCGCCTACGCCGCCAAAGGCTCGCCGGTGATCGGCATCGCCGCCGTCGCCGGGCCGCCGAGCAACTTCGCCGTCGTGGTCGCCGCCGATTCCTCGATCAAGAGCGTCCCCGATTTGAAGGGCAAGCTCTTGGGCATCGCCACCAACGGCTCGTTTCCGCAATGGCTGATCAAGCGCCTCGCCGTGGCCCAAGGATGGGGACCCGACGGCATTCGCTCCGTCGCGCTCGGCGCTTTCGAAGCGAGCGCCTCGGCGATGGAGACGCACCAGACCGACGGCTTCATGGGCGCGGTTGAAGGCGGGCTGACGCTCGAGGAAAAGGGCAAGGCCAAGATCGTCACGACGATGGGCAGCTATGTGCCGCATTTTCACAATCACGTGCTGATGGGGCGCAAGGAGCTGGTCGCCCAGCATCCCGACACGGTGAAGCGCTTTCTTCAAGGCTTCTTCGCCGCGGTCGCTTACATGAAGGGCCATCGCGACGAGACCATCAAAATCTCGTCGAACGTGATGCATATGAGCACCGCCGTCATGACCAAGACCTATGACGACGAGATCGGGATGATGTCGACGGATGGCGCCTTCGATCCGCAAGCGATCGAGGTGCTGAAGGACACCTATGTCGAGATGGGTATGCTCGACAAAAAGCCCGCGACCGACCATCTGCTCACGACCCAGTTCGTGCCGGTGCGGCCGTAATATTTTTGCTTTTGTCATTGCGAGCGAAGCGAAGCAATCCAGGCCCTCGCACGTGGCTCTGGGTCGCTTTGTCGCTGACGCCCCGTTCACGCGCTCTTCGCACGTGAACCCGAAGGGGGACGCCCCGGCCACTCGCTTTGCGAGTGGCCCCGAAGGGCTCGCCGCGAAGCGGCGGAGCGCGACGTCCGCGAAGAGCGATTGGCCGGGTCGTCCCTCGCGCTGACATCCGTTTAAATCGAGCAGGCGGCGCCCAGCCGCCGCACCGCGCCGCCGCCGCTGAGGCCTTTGACCGCGGCTTCGATCTCGGCGGTGCGCGCCGCATCGAAACGCGCATCGGCATTGGCGCGGAATTTCGTGAGAATCTCGGCCTCGCTCAGCGGCCGTTCGGCGCTGCCGCGATTGTACTCCTCGACGCGCTCCAAGACGCGGCCGTCATGGGTCTCGACGATTACCCAGCCCTTGAACTGGCCGGGCTTGGTTGTGGGATCGACTTCGTGCTCGATCTTTGCGGCGAGCGCGCGCACTTCGGCACGCAATGCCGGATCGCCGCGATAAGAGGTGCCGTCGAGCTTCCCCGTGACGAGCGCCTCGGCGAGCGAATAAGGCAGCGAGCCCCGCCCCTGCCAATCGTTTTGCGGCGCGATCTTTTGGGCGCGCGGCTCGCAAACGACGCCGATCATGTAATCGGCGATCGGGCAGCGAATGCGTTTCACATCGGCGGCGCGCAAGCCTTGCGCGCGGAGATAGAGGATCGCGTCGAGGAAAGAATGGACGACATGGGCGCAGGGGTAGGGCTTGAGCGAGATCGTCTGGCATTCCCAGCGCTGGCCGAGCGCCGCGAGCGCGCCGGCGAAGTCGAGGCGCGCATCCTCAGCCTGCAGATGGGTCTGAAAGAGCCCGCCACCGCCCTCGAACACCTGCATCGGCCCGGTATGCCCGTGCTGCGCCAGGAGCGCCGCGGCGATGCCGGATTGCGCCGCCCAGCCGGCGTGGAGGTTGGGCGATTCGGCGCCTTCGCGCATGCCGGCGCCGATGCCGGCGGCGAAGCTGCCGACGATGCCGACCGCATGCGCCGTCTGCTTGGCGTCGAGCCGCAGCAGCCGGCAAGCGGCATAGGTCGCGCCCACCGCGCCGAAGATGCCGGTCGGGTGCCAGCCGCGGCCGTGGAATTGCCGCGGCGCGGCATTAGCGATGCGGCACGCCAGCTCGCTGCCGGCGATGAGGGCGGCGAGGAAATCCTCGCCGGAGGCGTCGATTTCCTCGCCGAGGGCGAGGCAGGCCGACAGCAGGCTCGCCGTGACATGGACGATGGTCGCGTTATGGGTGTCGTCGAAGGACTGCGCCGAGGCCATCGCACCATTGGCGAGCGCCGCCGCCTGAGGCGAGGTCGTGCCGGCAAAGCCGAGGATATGGGCGCGGCCCTGTCCGCCCATCGCCAAGGCACCGGCGCGGATTTTCCGGCCGTATTCCAGCGGCGCGACGGCAAAGGCCACTCCGAGCGTGTCGAGAATCCGCCAGCGCGCGCCGGCAACGACTTCGGCCGGGATCGCCGCAATCTCAATCCCGGCGCTCCATTCGGCGGTTTGCTCGCTGACGCTCGGCATGATCCCTCCCACAGGTTTCCTTCGGCCTTCGGCGGACCGACCGTAGCACATCCGATTTGCGCCGCGGCCCGATGGGCGTCTATCCTCCATGAAACGCTACCGGGAGACAGACCATGAGCGCATCGGGCCCTTCGACCACACCCGACCATATCCGCAAGGCTTGGAACGAGGCGCATGTCTCGCCGCTTTGGGAGGCGCTCGAAGCCCATTCCACCGAGGTGAAGCGCGATCGCGGCTATATCTGGAAATGGTCGGTGATGAAGCCGCTGATCCAGAACGCGCTCGACCTTCAAGACATGGCGGCGATCCAGCGCCGCGTCCTCAGCTTCAACAATCCCAATCTGCGCTCCGGCAATTCGATGGGCGCGACCCCGACCCTCACCGCGGCGCTGCAGATTCTAAAGCCGGGCGAGGTGGCGCGGCCGCATCGCCATTCGCCGAGCGCGCTGCGCTTCGTTCTCGAAGGCGACGGCGCCTACACCATCGTCGACGGCAAGGAATGCCTGATGAACGAGGGCGACCTCATCATCACCCCCGGCTGGACCTGGCATGCGCATGAGCATCGCGGCAATAAGCCGATCATCTGGCTCGATTCGCTCGATGTGCCGGTGCACCGCTATTTCGGCACCGACGGCTTCGAGCCCGGCCCGCCGCCGAACGAGATGCCGGCGACCGCGGCCGATGCGATGTTCGCCGTCGCCAATATCGTGCCCGATGGCGCGCCGAATAATCCGAAATTCTCGCCGATCTTCCGCTATCCGTTGGAGCAGGCGCTCGCCGCGCTGAAGACCGCGCCGCTCGCCAAAGACGGCGTCAAGCGCGTTCGCTATGTCAATCCGATGAACGGCGGCCCGTGCATGTCGCTGATGGATTGCTACATGATAGAGATCGGCGAGGGCGAGACCGTGCCGCTGAAGAGCACGCAGAGCGCGGTCTGCGCCGTCGTCGAAGGCAACGGCACGACCCAGGCCGGCGACGACAGCTTCTCGTGGGAGCCGAAGGACGTGTTCTCGCTGCCGACCGGGGCCGTGATCCGTCATCGCGCCAAAGGCACGGCGCGGCTCTTCGTCGTCAGCGACCGCGAAATCCTGCGCCGGCTCGATCTGCTCGAGGAAAGCTGCGGCGCCGTAGCTTGATTTGATTCAATAAAGCAAAGGTACCATGGCGGTCGTGACCGAACACATCCCGGTCCTGATCGTCG
>DATGLO010000101.1:0-3617 GCA_035294105.1 Allostellaceae bacterium | reverse complement strand
CGGCGCGCTGGCGATCGGCGAGATCCAATATTCCTATCCGGCGCTCGGCAGCATGATCTATGCCGGCCAGTCCCAACCGCTGGCGCGCACCTACAAGCTCGGCATGTGGTACGACACGCGGCATTTCAACGATCAGCGTTTCGACAATACCGGTTTCTCACTTGCCAATGCCGCGACGAGCGGCATCCCCGAGCAGCATCGCGGCGATTACGGCATCTATGCCGTGGCCGATCAGGAGGTCTGGCAGGACCCCGAGGAATACGACCGCACCGTCAACGTCTTCGCGCGCGCCATGGGCACGCCCGAGGTCAATCGCAACCAGATCGATGCAAGCCTCAACCTCGGCGTGACCTTCCACGAGCCGTTTATCCATCGCGATGACGACACTTTCGGCGTCGGCCTCGGCTTCGCTCATGTGTCGCCGGCGTTGTCGAGCCTCGATCAAGACACCGCGAATTTCACCGGCTCATTCACGCCGATCCGCTCGAGCGAGACCTTCCTTGAGACGACTTATTCCTACGAAGTGGCGCCCTGGTTGATGGTGCAGCCGGATTTCCAATACGTGTTCAATCCCGGCGGCGGCATCGCCAATCCTTCAGGCACCGGCAAGATCGGCAACGAAGCCGTCATCGGCGTGCGCACGAACATTCTCTTCTAAGGAAACGATCCGATGCGACAGATGACCCGTAGGAGCATTGCCGCGACGGTCGCCGCGATCCTGGTCGGGCTTGGCGGCACGATCGGGGCGAGCGAATCGGCACGCGCCGAGCCCCAGGGCTTGCTCGAGACCATCCACAAGCATGTCATGCAAACCTCGACCGTCACCGACAACGGCGATCTCAATCCTTACGCCGTCGTTGTCGCGCCCGCTTCGGCCGGCAAAATTCAAAAAGACGATGTGCTGGTCGATAATTTCAACAACGTCTCCAATCTCCAGGGCACCGGCACGACCATCGTCGATTACAACCCGGCGAGCCGGAAGACGACGCTGTTTGCCAAGCTGCCGCAGAATTTGCCGGCTTGTCCCGGCGGCGTCGGCCTGACCACGGCGATGGCGGTGCTGAAAAGCGGTTGGGTGATCGTCGGCAGCACGCCGAGCACCGACGGCACGACGCGCACCAAAGGCGCCGGCTGCCTGCTCGTCATCGACGCGAACGGGCAGCTCGTCACCGCCTGGGCCGACCCCAACATCAACGGGCCCTGGGGCAACATGGCGGTGATCGATAACGGCAACAGCGCCACGCTCTTCGTCAGCATGGCGGGTTTCGACGTGCCGGGGCCGCAAGTGCTCGATCCGGCGACGGGCTTTCCCGTCACCATCAAGAAGTCGACAGTCGTGCGTCTGCAATTGTCGATCGCCGCTGGCAAGCCGCCCACGGTGACCGACGAGACGATCATCGCGAGCGGTCTGTCATCGCGCGCCGATCGCGACGTATTCTTGATCGGCCCAACCGGATTGGCGCTGATCGGTACCACGCTTTATGTCTCGGACGCGCTCGATAACGAGATTGTCGCCATACCGGACGCGCCGACGCGCAAGGACAGCGCCGGCATGGGACAGGTCGTCACCAAGGACGGGCTGCTCGCGCGGCCTTTGGCGCTCGCCGTCACGGCGAAGAACCATCTCTTGGCCTGCAATGCCAAGAATGGGCAACTCGTCGAGATCGACCCGGCCAGCGGCAAGCAGCTCTATGCGCAATGGATCGACACCAACCAGGCGCAGTCGCCGCCGGGCAACGGCGATCTGTTCGGCATTGCGATGACGCCCGACGGGCAGGGCTTCTATTACGTCGAGGACGATGTGAACTCGTTGGTGCAGGCGGAACGATGAGTAACGAAAACGATCGCGACAGCGAAACACCGAAGACGCCGAGCCGGCGCGGCTTCCTGACCGCCGCGGGGATCGCGTTTGCCGGCACGACGCTTGGCGCGGGCGCGGCGAGCGAGGCGCGCGCTGCCACCGGCGATCAAGCCACGACCGGGAACGCCGCGGCCGAGCCGTTCTGGGGCGAGCATCAAGGCGGCATCCTGACCAGGCCGCAGAGCCACACCTATTTCGCGGCTTTCGATCTGACGACCGATAAGCGCGACGACGTGATCACGTTGCTGAAGACCTGGACGCAAGCCGCGGCGCGCATGAGCAAGGGCCTGCCGATCGAGCCGTTCAAAGAGAGCGAGATCGCTCCGCCGACCGACATGTCGACCACGACGACGGTAACGACGGCGGATTACGCCGACGCGAAGCCCACCTTGGTCGCGCTCACCGACAGTTCCGAAAGTCTCGAGCTGCCGCCCGCACGGCTCACCGTGACCTTCGGCTTCGGCGCCGGGCTTTTCGTCAAGGACGGCGAAGATCGCTTTGGCCTCGCCAAGCATCGGCCCGAGGCATTCGTCGATTTGCCGCGTTTCGTCGGCGACCAGCTCGTCGAGGCGCATACCGGCGGCGATCTCTCGGTGCAGGCTTGCGCCGACGATCCGCAAGTCGCATTCCATGCCGTGCGGCAATTGGCGCGGCTCGCTTACGACTTCGCCGGAATTCGTTGGACGCAATCCGGCTTCATTCCGAATTTCGGGCCGAAGCGCACGCCGCGCAATCTCATGGGCTTCAAGGACGGCACCAACAACCCGTCGGTCGCCGATGCGGAAGCGATGGCCAAGATCGTCTGGGTCGGCGAGGAGGGGCCGGATTGGATGCGCGGCGGCAGCTATCTTGTCGCGCGACGCATCCGCATCGCGATCGAGCATTGGGATCGCACCAATGTGCCGTTCCAAGAGCAGACCGTCGGGCGCCATAAGCTCTCCGGCGCGCCGCTCGGCAAGGCGCATGAATTCGATGCGGCCGATTACGGCGCCACGGACAAGGACGGCAATTCGGTCATCCCCGAGAACGCGCATATCCGCCTGGCCGCGCCCGTGAACAACGACGGCGCGCAGATTTTGCGGCGGCCTTATTCCTTCAATGACGGAGTCAACTTCACGGCGGAGCGTTGGCCCCCCTGGCGCCAGGGCAATGAATACGATGCCGGCCTGTTCTTCCTCGCCTATCAGCGCGATGCGCGCACCGGCTTCATCAAGATATTCGATCGCATGGCGAAGTTCGACATGATGAACCAGTTCGTCACCCATGTCGGGGGCGGCTTCTTCGCGATCCCGCGCGGCGCCAAGGAAGGCGAGTATATCGGGCAAAAGCTGTTCGAGAGCACGTGATGTGCAGAGGCATTATCGCGTGGGCCGTGCTTGTGGCTGTTGCGGCTGCGCAGCCTCGCCCGCGATTGCGTTGCAGCGCTGATCGTCGCCAAAATTCTTTTCAAAATCGAAACGCGGAATAGTCCGATTGATTCCACTGTCCGGAAAAGGGATCGAGCATTACCGCCCTGTCACCTGCCCGACGAGGCTCGCGCAATCCTCGGGCAGTTTGTTGCCGCGCCAGGCGACCACCATGTCCGGCCGCACCAGAGCGAGATCGCGCTGATAGAGATCGCGTCCGGGTTCCGACGCGACATCGACCACGGTCAGCGGCATGCGCAAGGTATTCGCGGCGTGTTCGAGCGCTCGCGTGTCAATGCGGCGATCGAAGCGTAAGAGACTGAAGCCGGCGCCGAGTTGGTCGTAGAGCG
>DATGLO010000100.1:0-2525 GCA_035294105.1 Allostellaceae bacterium | reverse complement strand
ATGCCGCTTTCGATCTTCACCGTCTCGGCCTTGTGCGCGCGCATATAGTCGACGGTCTCGATCCAGCCGGCGATGAAAGCGCGCACCGCGGCGGGATCGCTCGCGAGGATCTTGTTCGACGCAAAGAGCATGCCCGAGGCGACATTGCCTTCATAGGCCGAGACGGAGCTCAAGAGGCGCCCGATCTTCTCGTCCTCGAAGGCGAAGAATTGCGACGCGCCGCCGATCTCGGCGTCGATCTGATGCGTTTGGAAGGCGGCGGTCGTCGCCGCGGTCGCGCCGCCGATGCCGACGGTTTTCACGCCGTCGTTGCCCCAGCCTTCCTTGCGCGACAGCTCGTGCGCGAGCCAATCGCTGAACGAGCCGGGCGAGGAAACGCCGATGGTCTTGCCCTTGAGGTCCTTGAGCGAATGGATCGACGAATCCCACGGCACGCCGATCGCCATGAAGGGCGCGGGCGCCGTGCTCTCGCACACCGCGAGCATCGGGTCGCCCTTGACGATGAAAGCCATCTCGGTGCCGGCGCCATCCTCGATGTCGATCGCGCCCGCCGCCATCGCCTGTGCCGCCTTGCCGCCGCCGCCGAAATCGGTGATTTTGAGGTCGAGCCCGTGCTTTTTGAAAATGCCGAGCTGATCGCCGACATTGACCGGGATGATCGCGTCGGAGGTCGCGTTGGCCTTGCCGACCGTCAGCGTGGTGTCGGCGAAAGCGGGCGCCGCCAGGAAAAACGCGATGGCGGTGATGGCGGCGAAGCTGCCGCGCCGGTGCTGCGTGATCATCGAGACCTCCCAATTCCGCGCGCCCTCGTCGCGCAAGGCACTGCTGCGGTGGCAGACTATTCTTTCCCACCGCGCCGCGCCAGCATCAGCGCTCCGGCGCCGCGCGCAGGAAATTTTTCGAAAGGGCGTGATAGACGCCTTCGGGGCAGATGAGCTTCGAGGTCGAATAGGCGATCAGCGCCGCCATCATCAGCGGAATCACCATCGCATGATTGTCGGTCATCTCGATGACGATGACGAAAGCCGTGATTGGCGCCTGCACGACGCCAGCGAAATACGACACCATGCCCAAGAGCATGATCGGGCCGAGCGGCGCGCCGGGAAAGAGTGCCGCGATATTGGCGCCGATGCCGCCGCCGACGGCAAGCGAGGGCGAGAAAATCCCGCCCGGGATGCCGCTGACGGTCGAGGCGGTGGTCGCGATGAATTTCAGGAGTCCGAAGCTCCCGGGCAGCGGCGTCTCGCCTTGGAGCGCGGCTTTCACCTGCGCGTAGCCGGTGCCGTAGATCGTATCGCCCGAGGCGAGGCCGCACAGGGCAACGACGACGCCGCAGACCATCGCGAAGAGGAGCGGTTGGCGCTTGACGAGGCCGGTCACGCCGCGAGGCGCGATGTTGGCCACCGCGATGAGGATGCGGCTGAAGCAGCCGCCCGCGAAGCCGCCGGCGACGCCGCAGACGAGGATCGCAAGCCAGTCGATGCCGTTCCTCAGCATCGCCTCGTTGACGCCGAAATAAGCATAGTTGCCGAGAAGCGCGAGCGAGGTGAGGCCGGCCGCGATGACCGCGCCGATGACGAGGGCGGTATTGCGGCTCTCGAAGGCGCGGCTCATCTCCTCGATGGCGAAGACGATGCCGGCCAGCGGTGTGTTGAAGGCGGCGGCGACGCCCGCCGCCGCGCCCGCGAGAATGAGTCCCGGCTGGCGGCGCGGCGACATGCGCCCGATCGCGAACATGATCGAGGAGCCGACTTGCACCGTCGGGCCCTCGCGCCCGACCGAGGCGCCGCAAAGCAGGCCGAGAAGGGTCAAGAGAATCTTGCCGATGGCGATGCGGATCGAGACAAGGCGGCCGCGCGCGGCTTGATCGGTCAGCTGGCGCGCGGCGATTGCCTGCGGGATGCCGCTGCCTTGCGAATTCTGGAAGAAGCGGTTGGTCAAAAATGCCGACAGGATGAAGCCGGCCGGCGTGACGAGCAGCGACGCGTAGCGCGAGTGGCCGAGCAGGCGCGCGAACAGTATTTGCGCCTGATCGGCGAGGAGCGCGAGCGCGACCGCCGCCGCGCCGACCACGATGCCGCCGAGGAGAAAGATCGCCCGCCGCTGCCAGTGGGCGGATAGGACGCGAAGGGCGCGCAAGCGGCGCGCGGACAGAAAACGCAGCATGCAGCGCCGACATATAACGACTGATCGCGCCGCGAGAAAGCGGCGATGCCGCTATCCCACGCATGATCCGCTCCTTGGTTGCGAGGCTGCCGGGATCGGCGGCTACCACCGCTCTGCCCGGCGCGAACGGGTTTTCCTGCCGTCCGTTCCCGGTATCGCAGCGCGAATTTCGCGGCGTTATGGCGAGCCGCGGCGGAACGTTTTCGTGCCGCCCGCACGTTATAGCTAGGTGGGGCGCCGGCCATTTCGCAATCGAAAGGACGGTCAATGTCGGAATCGCGAAGCCACTCTCGTCGTCGCTTCGTCGTCCCGTCCGCCGGAGAGGCGCTGCGCATGTTGACGCTGGCGGTAAGTCTTCT
>DATGLO010000099.1:0-5727 GCA_035294105.1 Allostellaceae bacterium | reverse complement strand
TTGCACGATCACGGCGGCGCGGCTCCCGATCTCGTTGGCCCTTGGTGTCACGTGCAATACGATCGCCTGGCCGCTCCACCTCCCCAAGCTGCGGGTCGAGCGCACGTCGTTGTAGGTGGCGAGAAATACGCCCTCATTCTCGCCGCCGCGGATCGTGGTCTTATGGACCGGATCGAAAGTGACGAAGAGGATGTCCGCAGTGCTCGGCATCGCGCCGCCCGGCAACGCTTCGATATGCAGCTCGATCGAATCATCGGCGCTGCGCGTCAGGCTTGCGGCCGTATGTTGATCGCCGCGCGCGGCCGAGAGCAGCGCCTCGACGCTGTCCCGGTCGGAGCCGACGGTCTGAGCCCGCCCGCCGATCACGAGCTGCGGCGTATAGACCTCGCTGCCGAGCAGCTGCGCGTAGCGCCGCTGTCGCTCGGTCGCGGCATGCAAGGAAAAAAGGTCCCTCCAGCCCAACCGATCCCAATAATCGACGTGGAACGAGAGCGCCAGCACATCCGGCCGTTTCGCCAATTCGCCAAGCAACGCATCGGCGGGCGGGCAGGACGAGCAGCTTTGCGAGGTGAATAGCTCGGCGAGTACGGTCGGCTCGGCATGGGCCGGCGCGGCGAGGAATGGTGCCGCGGCCAGAACGACCGTGGCCGCGAGGGTGGCGTGGCGAAGGCTCATATCCTGCCATTCGCGGCACGCCGCGCCAGGGTTACATCGCCCACCCTTGACGCCCCCGCGCGCCGGGTGTCTGCTCGGCACGAACGAGCAGCGACGGGAGAGCGCCCATGGCCGATTCCTATGTCTATGCCGGCGCCGGCCTGTGGCGCGGCGGCAAGCGCTCCGGCGTCTTTCGCATGAAGATCGGGAATGGCGGCTTCGAGCAATTGCGCGAGGGCCTGCCCGAGCCGCTCAGCGTCCATCACATCGTCGTCCATCCGCTCGATCCCAGCCGCGTCTTCATCGGCACGCAGGATGGGCCTTACATCAGCACCGATCGCGGCGCGCATTGGACGAAACCCGACTTCCCCGATCAGGGCGTGCAGATCTGGTCGTTCCTTGTCCATCCCTCGGAGCCCGAGACGATCTTCGCCGGCGCCTCGCCGGTCGCGATCTATAAAAGCGAGGATGGCGGCGCGCATTGGCGGCTGCTGGCGCGGCCGCAACTGACCGAGCGCGCGAAGATGCCGTTTGCCTGCCGCGTGATGCGCATCGCCCTCGATCCCGCTTCGCCCAAGGACATGTTCGCGACCATCGAGGTCAACGGCGTCATGACGAGCCGCGACGGCGGCGCGACCTGGACCGATTGCAACGACGGCCTGGTGCGCCTCGCCGAAACGGAAAAGCTCAAGAGCAAGCTCGTCTCGGGCAACGACGCCGAAGGCATGCTCGACGGCCACGCGCTCTGCATCAGCCCAGCCAAGCCCGGCACCGTGTTCCTCGCCTGCCGCATGGGACTCTTCAGTTCGAGCGATGGCGGGCGGCAATGGACCGACATGGAGGTCGGGCGTTTCTCGCCTCTCACCTATGCGCGCGACATCCGTCCCGCGCCGCAAGACCCGAAACGCCTTTATGCCTGCCTCAGCGTGCATGCGACCGGCGATACCGGCTCGCTCGCGAAAAGCGACGATCTCGGCGCGACCTGGCGGCGCATCGATCACGGCGTGCCGGTCCATGCCACCTTCATGCAGCTCGCGCTCAATGCGCGCGATGAGGGTCAGGTCTTCGGCGCGGCGCGCAACGGCCAGATCGTGGGCACCACCGACGGCGGCAAGAGCTGGCAGGAGCATCGCTTACCCGCCGGCTGCGAGGATGTTTACGGCATCGCCTGCGGCTGAGCGCGCCGATTGATCCGGCAACTTCTTTTCGACAACGGCAACACGCAAACATTGGGGAGAGAACGTCGATGACGATGTGGGGAAAAGCGGGTGTCTTGGCCGCGGTCGCGGCTACGGCGCTTATTGCAACGGCGCCCGCGCGCGCCGCCGATCCGATCAAGATCGGCTTCAGCATGGAAGAAAGCGGCGGGCTGGCCGCCAACGGCAAGCAGGCGCTGCTCGCGATGCAGATCTGGGCCGAGGACGTTAACGCCAAGGGCGGCCTGCTCGGCCGGCAGGTCGAGCTCGTCCATTACGACGACCAGAGCAACCCCGCCAACGTGCCCGGCATCTACACGAAACTCCTCGATGTCGATAAGGTCGATCTCGTCGTCGGCTCCTATGCGACCGGCCTCATCGCGCCGGCGATGCCGATCGTCATGCAGCACAACAAGGTGTTCATCGGGCTCTTGGGCCTCGCGGTGAACAGCCAGTTCCACTATCCGAAATACTTCTCGATGCTGCCGGCGGGGCCGGATCCCGAGACGGCTTTCGCCGAGGGGTTCTTCAATATCGCGAAGGAACAGAATCCGAAGCCCAAGACGATCGCGATCGTCTCGGCGGACATCGAATTTGCGCACAACGCCGCCGACGGCGCGCGTGCGCTCGCCAAGGCCGACGGCTTCGACGTGGTTTACGATAAGACCTATCCGGGCAACATCACCGACTGCACCCCCGTGGTGCGCGCAGTCCAGGCGACCAATCCCGACATCGTGGTGATCGCTTCCTACATCACGGATTCCGTGTGCATGACGCGCGCGGTGAAAGAGGTCGGGTTCAAGCCGAAGATGATCGGCGCCGCGATGGTCGGGCCGCAATCGACCCCGATCAAGCAACAGCTCGGCCCGGCGCTCAACGGCTTCATCGTCTTCGATATCTGGCAGCCTGCGAAGACCATGATGTATCCCGGCGTCGCCGAGCTGTTGCAGAAATATCAGGCGCGCGCCGGCGCCGCAGGCGCCGATCCGCTCGGCTATTACATGGTGCCGGTGAGCTATGCCGATCTGCAGATCCTGCAGCAGGCGGTCGAGGCGACCAAAAGCCTCGATCAGGACAAGCTCGCCGCTTACATGCACGCAACCACCTTCCACACCGTCTTCGGCGACATCAAATTCGGCAAAGACGGCGAATGGGAAAAGGGACGCATGCTGATGGTGCAGTTCCAGGGCATCACCGGCAGCGATCTCGACCAGTTCAAGGACCCGGCGCATACCGTCATCCTCGACCCGCCGGAGCTGAAATCGGGCAAGCTCGTCTATCCCTTCGGCGGATAAGGGGCACGGCAACGCATGCCGAGCCGCCGGGGCAAATCGTCCCCGGCGGCCGGTTTTGCCTGGATTCAGCCAAATGGCCTAGCCCCCGCTCTCGACAGCGGGCGGCTTTAACCTATTATTAACCATAAAGCTGAGACCCTCATCCCCAACCATGGGGATCGCCGTGTCCACATCGTCCACTCGCCCATCGAATACCGCCAGCGCGGTCTATACCGCTATTGCGCTGGTGTTTTTCTTCGGCCTCGGCATGGCTGGCGGCGCGGCGTATAAGCTCTTCATTGCACAGGATTATTCCGATCAGCAGGCCGCTGGCGAAGGCGTGCCGCCGGCGCCCGTGCAAACCGCCGATGCGACGCCCGGCCACACCGCCGCGGCGCCGAACTTCGCGGAGCCGCTGGCCCATCTGACCCCCAGCGCGCCGCCGGCCCTCGCGCCGCCGCCGGCGCCGACCTCGCTGCCGCCGAATATTCTCATCAAGCCGACGGCACCGGCCGACATAGCGCCGCCCGCCGCCGACACAGCCGCTTTCACGCCGCCCGCTGCGTCGCTTGCGCCAAGCGAGCCAGTCGCGCCCGCCCCTGAGCCTTACGCGCAAGTTGCGCCGGCCGCGCCGTCGCCGCCTCAGGACGCTGCGGCCGCGGCGCCCGCGCCGCCCCCCGCACCGCGCGCCGTCGCGCATCATGCTGCGCCGCCGCCGCGAAAACCGCGCGTCGTCGCCAAAGCAAAGCCCCTAGCGCCGAAGGAGCCGGCGGTCGCGCTGCATCAGCCGCCGACGGCACCGATGGATGAGAGCGGACCGTTCCGCGTGCAATTCGGCGCCTTCGCCAATGAAGAAAATGCGCGCCGCGTGCAATGGGCGGTCGAAGCGACGGGCTTGAAGGTCGAGGTCGACCATGCGCCGGGCGGCACCAGCGGCCAACTGCTTTATTACCTGCGCTCGCCGCTGTTCCCCGATTACGCCTCGGCATTGAGCGCGGCCGAGACGGTGCAGCACCGCGTGCAGCATTTCGTCAACGCGATCCCCATCGACTACGCGATCCTCGGCGACCATTCGGGCGATCACGGCACCGATCACGCCGGCGTCGAGCAGCAGGCGGACGCGCGTTAACGCAGCGTCTCTACTTCCTCGGCGCGGTCTTCAACACTTTCGCGCGTTCGCTCGCGCCGGCCATCAGGAACGGCAGATCGTTGCCGCCCAAAATCATGCGCATCCCCATCGCGATGTATTTGCGCAGCAGGTCGTCGATGTAGCAGCCACCCATGCCCGGCCATTTGTTGTGCTCGCAGCAGGCGGCGATCACGCGCTCATAGGCGCCGACGATCTTCTCGTGCGCGAATTGCCCGGGAATGCCCAGCTCCATCGCGAGATCGTTGGTGCCGATGAGCAGCACGTCGACCCCCGGCACGGCGGCGATCTTCTCGGCATTCTCGAGCGCCAAGGGCGTCTCTATCATCACCGTCACCAGCATCTCGGCATTGACGATCTTCGCCGCCTCGCCGACGCCGAGGCCGCGATAGCCGAATTGCGGCAGCGCGCCCATCACCGAGCGATGGCCCTGCGGCGGATACTTCACATGCGCGACGACCTCCGCCGCTTCCTCCGCCGTGTCGACATGCGGCATGACGATGCCCCAGCCGCCGCCGTCGAGCGCGCGCGTCGCCATGTCGAGCTGGCCGTTCGGGATGCGCACGATCGGCGCGATGCCGGCATCGAGCGCCGCGACCGAAATCTGGCAGGCGGTGTCGAGCGTCATCGAGCCGTGCTCCAGATCGATGAACAGCCAATCCCAGCCGCAGCTTTTCATGATGCGGCCGATCTCGGCGCCGCGCGCGAGGCGCAAGCCGCAGCCGATCGAGACCTCGCCCGCCTCGAGCCGCTCGCGCGCCGGATTCTTTACGTCTGGCATTCGTTCCTCCGAATTATTTTGCGAAGCTATGCGATCAGCGGATTTACGATATTGAGTTCGGGAAATCGGCTGAAATCGCGATCGGCAGACCAGAGTTCGCGAACGCCGTGCTGCAGGCATATCGCAGCGATGCGTGCGTCGTGAACCTGCCCTCCGGCAATTCGCCCGGCGCTTAGCGACGCGCGCAACCTCGGCCAATGTATCTCCGATTCAGTAAGCAAGGCGAGACTGGGCGATTCCAGCCAGGCATCCACTTGTTCCAGTGCCCGGGCAAGTGGCGTCGGCGGCGCGTACCGCCGCGGGTGAGTGACGACGGCCAGGAACTCGTGAACACATGGCCAAGGAATCGCCCACAACGCCGTTCCTTCGGCAAGTTCCGCGACGAGACGCGAGGCCATTTCGTAGAACGGGGAGTCCTCGCGATGCGCATAGACGAGTATATTCGTGTCGACCGCTATCAACCGCCGCGCCCTTCATAAATGAGCTCCCGAAGCTTTTCCCAGGAAGTATCTCGTTGATCGGCCTGAAGACCTCTCCCCTTGAAGCTGGCCCGGCGTAGTTTGAATGGTGCGCCGCTTTTGGTCTCGGTAACGACACGATGAAGCCCCCGCTCAACAAGAGCGCGGAGCGTCACGCCTTCGCGAGCCGCGACTCTGCGCGCTTCGCGCAGCAGGG
>DATGLO010000098.1:0-13351 GCA_035294105.1 Allostellaceae bacterium | reverse complement strand
TACCGCGCCGATCCGGTGCTGGTGTCGGCGGCGAAATAGCGGCCGCGACTAACGCGCGACAATCCCGGCGCGCCGCGCCACCGCGGCATAGAGCGCGAGGATCGGCAGCATCAGCAGCAGCATCAGGATGGCGACGGCCGAGCCCTGGCCCAAGGAATCGGATTGCACGAGGCTCCAGACGATGACCGACAGCGGCTGGTTGTCGTTGGTCGAGAGCACCACGGGAATGGTGAGCTCGCGATACGTGAGAAGCGCGATCCAGATCCAGGAATAAAGCAGCGCCGGCCTTAGCAACGGCAACAGCACGGCTTTGAGCGTGCCGCCAAGCCGCGCGCCGGCGATCGTTGCCGATTCCTCGAGCTCCCTATGAATCTGGATGAGCGCGCTATTCATCATCCGCGTGCCGTAGCTCAGGCTCGCGACGACATAGATCGGGACCAGAATCCAAATCGTGCCGTAGATCGGCACGACGTTGCGCAGCACGAAAAGCGCCAGCAGCCACGCCGCGACGCTGAACACGACCTTCGGCACGGCATGCGGTAGGAAAGCGAAAAAGTCGAATACCGCGCGGAAGCGCAGCCGCGAGCGCATCACCACCCAGGAAAGCGCGACGCTGAGCGTGAGGGTGATCGTCGGGACCAGGAGCATTAGTGCTGCGCTGGTGCCGAGACCGCTCCAGACGAGGCCCGCCGGCAGGTTGCGGAAATTGTTCAGCGACAACTTGGTGAAGCCTTCGGCATCGACCGCGTGGAGAAACGGCAGGCCGGCGGACCAGATCAAGGTGAGGATCGGCAAAAGCTGGCTGACGGCGAGGTAGAGCGCGACGAAAGCGATGGCGGGCCAGCGCCACGCGCCGAGCCGAATCAGCGCCGGCCGGTAAGCCTTGCCGGTGATCACGGCGTAGCGCGGCGCCTGGCGTTGCGCGCGGTTGTACCAGGCGCTGAAGGCGATCGCCAAAGCCATCATGAAAACGCTCAAGGTCGCGACGCCGCCATATTGCGGCAGGCCGTCGCTCGGGCTGATCTGCAGAAAGACATAGGTCGAGAAGGTGAAGATGCGGCCTTGCATGCCGAGGATCGCCGGCACGTCGAAGCTGCCGAAGCCGATGGTGAAGATATAGATGCTCGCGGCGAGCACGCCCGGCCAGGCGAGCGGCACCGTGATGCGGCGCAGTGCCTGCCACGTGCCCGCGCCGCCGATGCGCGCCGCCTCGTCGAGCGATCCGTCCATCGCGCGAAAGACGATCGCCGTCATGACGAAAGCAAGCGGGGCAAGGTTGAGGCCCTCGACCATCCCCATGCCGAGGAGGCTCGAAATATTGAACGGCGCGGCGCGCGTGCCGAAGAGGGCTTCGAGCACGACGTTGAGGATGCCGGTGCGCGGGTTGAGCAGGAACAGCCAGCCGAGCGCGACCGCGAAGCCCGGGATCAATAATGCCGTCGCCAGCAAGGTGAAGATGAGGCGTTTGCCCGGGCAGTCGGTGCGCTCGACCAGCCAGGCGATCGGCAGGCCGAAAGCGAGGGCGACGACAAGCGCGATCGCCGAGAAGATGAAGGTATTGGCGACGACGCGATAGGTGAAAGCGCTGAGAAATATCTCGCGATAATGGGCGAGCGAATAGCCGAGGCGATAATCGCCCGGCGTGCCTTCGGCGAAGCTCAGCCAGAGCGCCACGCCGAGCAGCGCGGCGATGACGAGGCAGGAGAGGATGCTGAGAGCGACCATCGTCGCCGCGGCCCATTCGCGCTGCCGCGGTGCATCGCTCGGCGCCAGGCGTTCGGCGATCGCCGTCATGTTGGCCGGCCGGGCGCGCTCATTGCTGGGTGATGATCTTGATCAGCTTCTGCAGGTCCTTGTCGATTTCTTCATGCGAATTCCACCACGCCGTCGTCACGTCCTGGAACTTGACGCCTTGGGCCTCGAGCGCGGCGGTGATCGGATGCGAATAGCCGTCGGGATAGGTGTCGAGATCGGTGCCGTAGAGCGAATATTGGACCTTGTGCTGGCCCTCGGGCGACGAGATGTAGAGCGCGAACAAGATGCCCGCATTGGGATGCGCGGCGTTGCTCGGGATGCAGATGTAGTTGAAGCGCCGCATCGCCGCGTCGCGGATAATGTTGTGCGCGAGCACGTCCTTGTATTTCGGCAGGTTCTGCTCGTTGCCGCCGCAATCGATGGCGAGCGCCGGGATCTGGCCGGCCGCCACTTGCTCGGTGGCACCGCAACGCACGAGGCCGCCGACCTGCCCCGAGAGCTGCTTCACGAAAGCGGCGGTCTTGTCGTAGCCCCAGACGCCATTGGCGACGAGGACGTCGAAGCCGGCGAGATAGGGCTCGGTGTCGAGCCGGCCCTTGTATTCCGGCTTTAAGAGGTCGGCCATCTCGTGGGCATTGGCGAAATCCGCGCCGTCCTTCTTGTTGTAGAGGATGCCCGGCGTCGCGGTGACGACGCGCAGCGCGCGGCCGTCGGCTTCGCTGATCTGATCGGTGATGCGGCCGGGATATAGCTCGGTCCACGGCACTTTGCGGAAAAGGCCGCGATCGAGATAAGGGTCGAGCTCGACCGCGGTCGAGTTGAACACGTCGGTCGAGGCCTTTTGGCCGGCCTGCATCTCGGTGAAGAGCTTGCTTGCCATCTGGGCGAAGGAAGGCCCCGGATGGAAGCTGACCTGGAGATCGACGCCGAACATCTCCTTGATGCCGGCCTCGGCGATCTGCGCGCCTTCGGCGCCGCCGAGGATCGCATCGCCGTATTGCAGGGTGAGCGCGCCTTCTTTCTTCGCGGTGTCAATCACCTGCTGGAGCTGCGGCGTCGGCGTGATCGCGGCCGCGGCAGCGGGCGCCGCGCTCGCGCCGAGCAGGAGGGCGACCAGCAATCCGCGGCAAGCGTGAAATCTCACGGGGCATCCTCCCTGACAGGCGTGCGTTCGGCGCCGCTTTGCGCAAAAGCCTAATCAGCCGCCCCTGCGCGCGCAAGCAAGCGCGGGGGCTGTCGCGGCGCAATCAAAGGGTTTACCATCGCCCATAAATACCGTCGGCGAGGAAACGATGTACGCGAAAATCAATCACATGGCGATTGTCTCGTCCAACCATTTGGGCGTCGGCAAATTCTACGAGGCGATCTTCGGCATGAAGTTCCAGGGCGACCGGCGCGGCGGGCTCGGCGCCGTCACCGTGCGCGACGGCTATGTCGGGCTCAATATCAATTCGCGCAAGCCGGGCCGGCCCGGCGGCCTCGATCATTTCGGCGTCGAGGTCGAGGATGTCGAGACGGTCTTTGCAAAGATGCGTGCGAAATATCCGCAGGTGAGATGGCTAAAGCGGCCGTCGACGCGGCCGTATGCCGGCATATCGACGCACGACCCCGACGGCAACGTGTTCGACCTGTCGCAGAAGGATATGAAAAACCGCGACGGTCTTTACGTCGAAGCGGATACGCAGCAGCCGCGTTACATCAACCATTACGCCGTGCGGACGATGCGGCCCGAGCTGTGCGCCGAATTCTATCGCGACGTGCTCGATCTGACCCCGCTCAACCGCACGGCGGGCGATCCGAATTACTATCTCAGCGACGGCCGCGTGACGCTCGAGATCATGCCCTGGGACGTGCAGGTCTTCGACAAGACCGGCATCGCGCGGCCAGGTCCCGACCATATCGGCTTCAAGGTCGAGGATGCCGACAAGGTCAAGCATGAGATCGAAGACCTGTCGCTGCGCGCCGGCCATTACGGACCCTGGCCGCTCGATCGCGACGAAGACAGCGTGCGCGCTGAAATCCTCAAGAAAAGCTGTCCGCTCGGCACCTATCAGTTTTGCGACAATGACGGCGTGATGTTCGATATCGCAAGCTGAGGACGCCTCGGGGGATTTTCATGCGGGTCAAGTATTGGGCCGCTCTCGCGGCGGCCGCGTCGTTCGCGCTGTCGCTCGCGGCCGGCGCGCAGGCGCAGCAAACGACCTTGATCGTCGCGACGCTGACGACCGAGGACAGCCTGCCGGTACAGCACTTCTTTATCCCTTGGGCGCAAGCGGTCGAGAAATCCGCGAACGGCGCGCTCAAGATGGATATCCGCAACGGCTACACGATCGCGAGTCTCAATAATTCGCTCGATCGTCTCAATGAAGACGTGGTGCAGGTCGTCGGCGTCTTCCACGGCAATACGCCGGGGCGTTTTCCCCTGAGCGAAGTCGCGGGCTTGCCGTTCATGACGACTAAGGCCGAAGATTCGGCGGTAGCGCTCTGGCGCCTCTATAAGACCGGCCTGCTCGATGGAGAGCTCAAGGACTTCGTGCCGCTCGCTATGTGCACTTACGGCTTTAGCGGCCTGCATCTCGTCAAAAAGCCGCCGACGCTGAACGATCTCAAGGGCCTGAAAATCGTCACCGCCACCAAGATCCAAGCCGACATGCTGTCGTTGCTCGGCGCTTCGCCTTCCTCGGCGACGCCGATGGATGCCTACACCGCCCTGCAACGCGGCACCTATGACGGCATCATGACGTCCTGGGGCGGCGTGCTCGCTTTCCATATCAACGATGTCACCAGCTTCCATGTCGATGCCGCGCTCGGCACCTCGACCGAGATGCTGGCGATGACGAAGAAGCGCTACGACGCGCTGCCGCCGGCGGCGAGGAAGGCGATCGACGAGAATTCGGGCGAGGCGGCGACGCGGTGGATGGCGTCGCAATCGGTGGATGCGCTTATCCCGATCTCCCAGGCGCAAGCACGCGAGAAAGGCGGGACCATCGTCAACCTGACGCCGGCGCAGCAGAAGCTCTGGGAAGACAAGACCAAGAGCGTCATCGACGCCTGGGTCGCGGCGCGGCCCAACGGCGGCGCGGCAGTGCTGACGAAGTTCCGCGAGATCCTCGCCGACGTGCAAGCCGGCCGCTGACGGCGCCGCTATTCGGCCGCGCCGGCGAGCGCGGCCGGATGCAGCCTTGCGGCGAGGAACGCCTTCGAGCGCTCGAGCGCCAGCCGCGCCGCTTCCGGGAATTTCGTGCCGCGCAAGGTAAAGCCGTGATCGGCTTCATAAACGTAGTAGCTGAATTCCTTGCCCGCGGCTTTCATCGCCGCGGCGAAAGCCGGAATCTTGCTGGTGATCGGCGTGTCGGTCGAGGCGTAATGACCTTCGAGCGGCGTCACGATCTTCGGCACCTGATCGAGCTTCGGCGGGCCGCCGTAATGGATGATGCCGGCGGCCATTTCGGCGCCGGCCGCGGCGAGCTCGCCGACGATACGCCCGCCCATGCAAAAGCCGATCGCACCGATCGCGCGAATGTCGCGCCGGCCGTGCAGATGGTCATAAGCCGCGCGGATTGTGTCGATATAGGTGTGGCCGGGCCGCCCACTCATCCATTCGCGGGCTTTGATGACCGCCGCGCGCGTCTCGGGCGATTCCTTCGCCAGCGCCGCCTCGTACTTCGCCAGATCGGGGCCGATATGCGCTGCCATCTCGATATGCTCGTGACGGTGCTGCTTGTAGCCCGGATCGTTCGCATAGATATCGGGCACGACCGCGCAATAGCCGTCGGCGGCGAATCCCTCTGCGAGCCGCTCGATATGCTCGTCGATGCCGATGACGGCATGAACGACGATCAGCGCCGGCCAGGGCGGCGGTCCCGCCGGCTTGGCGACAAAGCCTCTCGCATTGCCGATCGCCGCCCACTCGCCCCTGATTGCCATCGTTTCTCCTCCCGCTGCGCCGGGACTATACTATGACCGCAAAAGCAAAGAGGCGAGGGGACGATGGCGAGCGTGCAAGCGGCGGTGATGACGGAGCCGCGCCATACCGAGGTGCGGGAATTCACCCTGCCGGAGATTCCGTCCGATGCCGGGTTGATGCGGGTCGAGGCGACCGGCATCTGCGGCAGCGATTGGGGCATGTATCTCTCGCAAAAGCCGGGGCCGCGCATCCTCGGCCATGAGATGATCGGCGTCATCGAAAAGCTCGGCGATGTCGCGCGCGCGCGCTGGGGCGTCAAAGAAGGCGACGTCGTCGCGCTCGAGGAATATCTGCCGTGCGGGCATTGCGAATATTGCCGCACCGGCGAGTATCGCTCCTGTCTCGAAACCGATACGCGCATCGCCGGCAGCATCCGCTACGGCTCGACGCCGCTGACCGTCGCGCCGTCGCTCTGGGGCGGCTATTCGCAGTATCTCTATATGCATCCGCGCAGCGTGCTCCACCGTGTGCCGGCGGGCATCCCGTCGCATATCGCAGCGATGGCGCTGCCGATCGGCAACGGGTTCCAATGGGCCTATCTCGATGGCGGCGCCGCGCCGGGCAAGACGGTGGTCGTTCAAGGCCCGGGCCAGCAGGGCCTCGGCTGCGTCATCGCGGCGAAGTCGGCCGGCGCCGAGCTCATCATCGTCTCGGGCTTGACGCGCGACGAGCGGAGGCTCGCGGTCGCGAAAGAGCTCGGCGCGCATCACACGGTCTTCGTGGACAAGGAAAATCTCGGCGAGGCGGTGAAGCGCATCACCAACGGCCGCATGGCCGACATCGTGATCGATGCGAGCGGCGGCGGGCAGGACATCGTCAACCCGGCGCTGGCGATGCTCCGGAAGCGCGGTATTCTCATCATGTCGACGCGCAAGGGCGCAGTCGATGGCTTCGACCTCAATCAAATGGTCGACAAGCAGATCGTCGTCCGCGGCACGCGCGGCCACAGCTATGGCGCTGTGGAGCTGGCTTTAAAGACCATGGCGGCGAAGACCTTTCCGCTCGAGAAAATGTCGAGCCACGTCGTCGGCCTCAAGGAAATCGATCGCGCGCTGAAGATGGTTGGCGGCGAGAGCGACGAGCGCTCGATCCACATCACCGTCGATCCCTGGAAGAATTGAGGGGACGCGGTCATGCTGAAGGAAGATAACGAGCGGCTCACCCGCGTCGGCCCCGGCACGCCCATGGGTAATCTCATGCGCCGCTATTGGCAGCCGGCGCTACTGTCGTCGGAATTGCCCGAGCGCGACGGCGCACCCGTGCGCGTGCGACTTCTCGGGGAAAACCTTATTGCCTTCCGCGACAGCAATGGCAAGGTCGGGCTCGTCGATGCCTACTGTCCGCATCGCCGCGCGCCGCTGTTCTTTGGCCGGAACGAGGAATGCGGGCTGCGCTGCGTCTATCACGGCTGGAAGTTCGACACGGCGGGCAATTGCACGGACCTGCCATCGGAGCCGGCGGAAAGCCCGATGAAAAATAACATCAAGCTGAAGGCTTACCCGACGATCGAGCGCGGCGGCGCGGTGTGGGCCTATCTCGGCCCGAAAGAGACGATGCCGGCGATGCCGGATTACGAATGGCTGCGCGCGCCCGAGACGCATCGCCATCTGTCGAAGACCTTCGAGCATTGCAATTACCTGCAGGCGCTCGAAGGCGGGCTCGACACCTCGCATTCGTCCTTCCTGCACAACAACAATCTCGGCAACAAGCAGGAGCTGCGCAATCGCGACGGCGCGCCGCGCATCGAGGTCGAGACCACGGATTATGGCTATTATTACATTTCGACGCGCAACGCCGGCGAAGACGGCAAGTATGTCCGCGTCTATCATTTCGTGATGCCGTGGCAGCAGATGCGCGGCGCGATCACCGGCCTCGCCGGTGCGCGCAACAAAGTGCCGAAGCTCGACGGCCATATCTGGGTGCCCGTCGATGACGAGCACACGCTGACCTGGAACTGGATGTGCGCTTACGATGAGAGCGTCGTGCTGACGCCGGAATACATCGCGGATTTCGAGAGCTTCTCCGGCCGCGGCGAGGGCGACCTCATCCCCGGCACGTTCGAGCTGAAGCGCAATCTCGCAAACGATTTCATGATCGACCGCCAGGTGCAGAAGACCAAAACCTTCACCGGCATCAAAGGCCTCAACACCCAGGACATTGCGCTGCAGGAAGGCATGGGGCCGATCGTCGATCGCAGCGAGGAGCATCTCGGCACGTCCGACCGCGCGATCGTCACGATGCGCCGGCTGTTGCTCGAAGCGACTTACGCGATCGAGCGCGGCGAGGCGGCGCCCGGCGCGGACCCCAAGAGCCATGGCCATGTGCGGCCGCACGACAAGCTGATCCCCGCCAACGCGAATTGGCGCGAGGCGTTCGGCGACGAGCTGCGGGCGAAGTGGTAGCGGGCGCTTAGCTTGCGCGCTTCTTCGCGGCTTCGCGCGCGAAGCTGAGATCCCACATCAACAGCGTGTTGAAGTCGGCGAGCTCGGGCATGCGCAACGTCGCCATGCGCCGCGTATTGGCGATGCCTTCTGCGGTCGGTACCGGCTGCTCGGATAATTCCTCGCGCAGGATGCCGTAAATTCGTTCCATCGCCGCGCGGCCATCGAGCTTCAAGAGCTTCACCGGCTCGCCCATGCAGATCGCCATCGCGGCGGCAGGGTCGTGCTTGAAGAGCTTCGAGGCATCGAACGCCGCTTCAACGAGTTTCTGCACATCGTCGCGGCGCGAAGCGGCGAAGCTTTCGAGCGTCGTCAGGGTGACATTGCCGATGAAGCCGTAGGGTTCGGTCGGCAATTCCTTGAGGCCGCCGGCGCGCGGGTCGTCCTGATAGAAATTGGTGACGAAGGTACCGTGGCATTCGCCGGTCACGACCTTCTTCCATTGCCCCCAACGCCCGACTTCGTCTTCCGAGACGGTCACCGGCTCGACTTCGCCGCCAAGGCCGTGATCCTTGAGCCAAAGGCCGGGGATAAGCTGCGACGGGCCGATGCCGCGGATCGCCAGCTTCTTACCGCGCAAATCGCCGATCTTCGCGATGCTCGGATGAACGAACAGCTTCTCGTTCAAGGTCGAGACCGCGGTCGCGACGCTGACGAGGGGCTGGCCCTTGGCGCGCAGCGCTTGCAGCTGCCAGTAATTCTCGGCGAGGAAATCGGTCGCGCCTTCCAACAGGAATTCGGGAAAGCGCCCGCCCAGCTCGGCCTTGGTGAGGGCAACATCGAGGCCGAGCCGCTTGGCGCAGGCCTGCACGGTATAGAGATAAGGCGCGCGATCGTAATCGCGATAGAGAATACGGATGGTGCTCATCGCGGCGCGGGCCGATTTATTTCTCGGCGACGGCGATGAACTCGATCTGGATGATGAACCCGCCGGGCAAGTCGCCGCCGATCGTGTGACGCACCGGCCGGTTATGCTCGTCCGGGAACATCGCGACCCAGTATTTGTTGACGACCTCGCGCATATTTCGGTCGGCGAGATAGACGACCATCTTGCCGATATCGCCGACCTTGCCGCCGACCTCTTCGACGCAAGCCTTCACATTGGCGAAGGCATTTTCGATTTGCTTTTCCGCGTCTTTCGGCAGCTCGCCGGTTGCCAGGTCCGTGCCCGACAGCGCCGATGAGAAGATCATATTGCCCACCCGCGTGACCGTCGGGAAAGGCTGCTTGTGCATGGGCTTTCCTTTGGGGTGTGCGCCCTGGCGATGCTTCATGGCTTTCTCCCGATTTCCGCTTGTCGCGATCGAAGACAGCATAGAACAAGGCGAGCTTTCTTGCCAGAAGCCGCGGCCTTCGCGATACTCGCCTCAACACAATGGAGGGGCGCCATGTACAAGGGCAAGAAAGTCATTGACGTTCACGGCCATATCTCGACGCCGCCGCATTTCCGCGCGACGGCGATGAACCTCATCGCGCTGCGCACTGCGGCGGAAAGCGCGGCGATGCCCGAAGCGGCGGTGAAGCAGGCGCTCGATCGCCACTTGCGCATGTTGGACGAGCGCAATGTCGATATTCAGCTGATCTCGGCACGACCCGTCGCTATGCTGCATTGGGAGCGCACCTATCTCGTCGAATCCTGGACCGAAATCACCAACAAGGTGATCTTCGATCAAACCAAGATGTTCCCCGAGCGTTTCGTCGGCATCGGCCAGTTGCCGCAAAGTCCCGAGATGAACATCAAGGGCTGCGTCAAGACGCTGGAGAAATGCGTCAACGACTACAAATTCGTCGGCGCGACCCTCAATCCCGATCCGGGCGGCGACCGCCAGGCGCCGGGCATGGACGACGAGGCGTGGTTCCCGCTCTACGAAAAGGCCGAAGCGCTGCAGGCGACGCTCGTCGTGCATCCGTCGATCTCGCGCGATCCGCGGCTCGACCGCATCCCCCATTCCTATCAGTACAACAACATGACCGAAGAGACGCTGGCGACCTTGCTGCTCGAGAACAGCGACGTCTTCCAACGCTTTCCGAAGCTGAAGATCCTCATCTGCCATTGCGGCGGCTGTCTGCGCCGGCTGCTGGAAGCGGGCGAGATCATCGACAACACCAAGGCGTCGCGCGGCGCCGACAACGTGATCGGCCTCAGCGGCGAGCGCGGCGGCGGCCAAGCGACCGATAAGGGCGCGGTGGTCGAGGTGCCGCCGCCGCCGGGCCCCGATCTCAGCGAGAACCTCTTCTTCGATACCTGCTCGTACGACCCGTTCTATCTCGCCGCGGCGATCCGCCAACGCGGGCCGCATCGCATGGCCTTCGGCACGGAAGCGCCGGGCTCGGGTTCGGCGCAGCGCAACCCGCTCACCGGCCGGCCGGCGGACGACATCCTCGCGACCATCGACAGCTTCGATTTCCTCTCGGAAGCGCAGAAAATTCAGATGGTGAATACCAACCCGCTGAAATTCTTCCCGCTCCTGGCAAAGCGGATGTGACGCGCTCGCGCGGGCGTCACGCCTCGGTCGTGACGCCCATCGCGCGATCGAATTCCGCTTTCACCGCGGCCGGCATGCCGGTCTGGAACGGAAAGCGCGGTACGGCGCCGGGCGGCGTACGCCGGCCTTGCCCGTCGAGGTTGCCTTCGCGATCGGCGACCGGCAGCGCGACGTCTTTCGCGATCTCGGGGTCGCGGATGACGGCCTTCGGGTCGCCGCCCGCGGCGATGGTCTCGAGATCTCTCAGGAAGCGGCGGCGGATCATGGTGATGCCGAGATCGCTCGCGCTCAAGAACTCCTTGTCGCGCTCGGCAATCGCGCCTTGGCCGATCCAGGCGATGAAATCCTGGTTCATGATATGGCTCGACAGGAAGCGGCCGGTTTTCGGGTCTCTCACCGGCCCGTACCAGGTCGGAATCGCATTCTGCTCGTAAGGCTGCCGCTCTTTCGGCACGCGCGCATAGAACCAGCCGACGCTCAAAGTGTTGGTGTCGTCCACGGGCACGCGGAACTCGACATGCGTGCCGGTGAAGAGCGCATAGGGCCACAGGCAGACGCGGCCCACCGTCCAGAGCGGGTCGGTCTCCTTGCTCGTCTCGGTGACGCGCTTATAGGTGAAGCCGTATTCGAACTCCTCGAAGCCCACCTTGAGATGACGCGGTGCGTCGGGACCGCCCTTGCCGGAATGGCGAATGGTCCAGTTGCTGTGCTGCCATTCGTTATGCACCGGGTCGATCGAATTCTCCTGGCATTGCAGCCAGTTGCACTCGAGCTCGCTCAAGACGATCTGGCGAAAGCCGTTCTTCCAGGAAAAGAATTCCCAGCGCGGCAGGCAAGGCGCGGGTTGCGGCCCGAGATAGGCCCAGAGGAGGCCGCCAAACGCCTCGACCGGATAGGCTTTGACGCGCACCTGCGCTTTTAGATTGGCCGCAGGAAGGGCGATGTCGTCGTAAGGCATCGACAGGCAGCGTCCTTGCGCATCGAAATGCCAGCCGTGATAAGAGCAGCGGATGCCGCAATCCTCGATAAGGCCGTAGGTCAGATCGGCGCGGCGATGCGGGCAATGCCGATCGAGCAGGCCGTAATTGCCGTTGCGGTCCTTATAGAGCGCGAGGTCTTCGCCCATCAGCCGCACGGGCTTGGTGAAATTCGTCTCGTCGAATTCGCTGACGCCCGATCGGCCACCAATAGCGCCTGAGCAGCTCGCCCATGGGCGTGCCGGCGCCGGTTTGCGTTAAAAGCGTGTTCTGTTCGGGCGACAGCATGGGCCCTCCCGGTTAGCGGCCGCGCAGACTCGCCGTGCGGTCCTTGTCGAGCGTCATCTTTTCGGGATCGATAGCGACCCCGTAGTCGCGCTCGGCGCCTTCGATCGAGACATAGCCGTTGAGCACGTCTTCAAGCACCGCTTCGGCGGGGCGCTTCTTCGGATCGCCATAGCCGCCGCCGCCCGGCATCTCGACCATAAACGTCTCGCCCGGTTCCATGCGGATGGTCTCGAGCGGCTTCAGCGGCCGCTCGTGATTGGTGCCGCGGTTGAGCGTCGCGCGCACCACCGGCGGATCCTTGCCTTCGAAAATCCCCCAACCGCCGAATTTGAACTGATGGCCGAGGCGCAACGTCGTCGTCGCATGGCCGAGGAGCTCGTATTCCTTGCGGTTGCCCATGCCGCCGCGATGCGTCCCCGCGCCGCACGAATCGGTAATCCATTCATAGCGCTTCACGCGGATCGGGAATTCGGTCTCGATCACCTCGACCGGGGTGTTCGGTGTGACGTTGAGGAAGCCGACCGTGCCTGACGAGCCGTCGTGGTCGGACTTGCCGCCTTGCGCGCTGGTGAAAAGCTCGTACTGCACGGCTTTGCGGCCGGTGCGGTTCTGGTCGTAGCCGACCGCGATCGCGCCGAGGCCGAGGCCGGGCGAAGCGATGGCGCGGCTCGGATTGAACTTCGCAAGCGCGCGGTTGCAGGTGCTGTAGAGCACGTTGGCGAGGCCGAAATAGGAATTGATCGGCGCCGGCCATCTCGGGTTGGTGATCTTGCCTTCGGGATTGATGAAGTGAACGACACGCCGCATCCCGTCGTTGAACGGAATGGTCGGGTCGAGCATCGTCACCAGCGCCATCACCGCCGCGACATGGCTCACCTGCGGTCTGAGGTTCGTCGGCCCTTTCACCTGATCGTTGGTCTGGCTGTAGTCGAAAGTGATGTCGCGGCCTTTCTTGATCACCTTCACATGGATGCGCAGCGGCTTGTCTAGATCGACGCCGTCGTGATCGACCATCGCCTCGGCCTCGGCCTCGCCGTCGGGCCAGGCTTCGATGCCGTCGCGCAGGCGCTTCTCGGACATCGCCAGCACCGCGGGCATCGCCGCCTTGATGGTCTCGGTGCCGTATTCCCGGCAGAGCGCTCGCACCTGATCGGCGCCGACGAGGGTGCAGCCGACCTGCGCGCGCAAATCGCCTTCGATGATCTCGGGGATGCGGCAGTTGTGGCGGATGATCGCCAGCACTTCCGGGATGACGCCGTCCTTGGTCCAGAATTTGACGCCCGGCAAGACGAGGCCTTCGTGGAAGATCTCGCGCGCCGCGGCACCCGACGAGCCCGGCACGAGCCCGCCAACGTCGGGCTTGTGCGCATGCGAGCCGGCAAAGCCGATGATCTCGCCGTCGACGAAGATCGGCGTGATGATGACGATGTCCGGCAC
>DATGLO010000097.1:0-3461 GCA_035294105.1 Allostellaceae bacterium | reverse complement strand
CGTCGTAGATCTCGGGCACTTCCTGGGCGAAGAGCTTGGCCATGAATTGCGGATGGGTGCGCGACAAAAAGATCTGCGGCCCGCGCACTTCCTGGCGCACGTCGTAGATATAGGCGCGCACGCGCTCGCCCTGGTGGAAGCTCTCGCGCGGCAGCAACTCGTCGCGGCGCAAAATCGCCTCGGCGCGGCCGAGATCGACGACGACATTGCCGAATTCGACGCGCTTGACGAGCCCGTTGACGATCTCGCCCACGCGATCTTTGAACTCGTTGTATTGGCGCTGTCGCTCGGCGTCGCGCACGCGCTGCACGATCACCTGCTTCGCGGTTTGTGCGGCGATGCGGCCGAAATCGATCGGCGGCAGCGGGTCGGTGAGGAAATCGCCGACCTCGGCCTCGGGATTGAGCTCCTTCGCTTCCTCGAGCTTGATCTGCGTCGCTTCGTTCTCGACCGGATCGGCGACCTCGCGGAAACGCATCAACTTGATCTCGCCGTTCTTCCTGTCGATCTCGGCACGGATGTCGTATTCGAGGCCGTATTTCGAGCGGCCCGCTTTCTGAATCGCTTGCTCCATCGCTTGGAGCACCTCGTCGCGATCGATGCCTTTGTCGCGCGCGACGGTGTCGGCGACTTGGAGCAGCTCGGGTCTCGGATAGGACGCGGCGATGGCCATGATGGTCTTCTTTCGTAAGCCTCGAGGAGTTAGCTGTGGTGTTGCGGCTGGGTCGCCGCGATGAGTTCGTCGGTCAGAACAAGCTTGGCGCGGGCGATGGCGTCGAGCGGGAGGCGCAGCGTATCGGCGCCGACCATCAGCTTGGCGTCATCGCCTTCGAGCCCCATCAGCTTGCCGCGGAAGCGGCGACGCCCATCGACCGGGCGCTGCATCTCGATCTTTGCCTCGAAGCCGGCAAAGCGCTCGTAATCGGCGCGACGCGTCAGCGGGCGGTCGATGCCGGGCGAGCTCACTTCGAGGACGTATGACGACGCGATCGGATCGGCGACGTCGAGCAGCGCCGAAACCGTATGGCTGACGGTCTCGCAATCCTCGACCGTCATCGTTCCATCGGCCTGACGCTCGGCCATGATCTGCAGGGTCGGACGGCTGCGACCGCCGGTGAAGGCGACGCGCACGATGCTGTAGCCCATCGCGGCGAGCGACGGGCCGATCATGCTCTCGATTTTGCCAGCGTCGAACAAGCGGTCGTCCTGCGTGGTTGAAGCAAGCACAACAACAAACAAGGCCAATAACAAAAAGTGGGCCGCGCGGCCCACCGGGAAGACTACCTAGCGAACTAGGTCTATGGACTCTTGTTTTCCGGGAATATAGCGCATTTACAGGGCTTTGCAAGATGGCGGGAAAGCCGGTTTGCGACCGGCGCGAACGATTAGCGCGGGCGCCGGCGATACCAGAATAAATCCGCCGCGCGCCCTTCCTTGGCCTTGAGTTCGTATTTGGTCGCGGGCCAATCCGCCGGCCGCGGCACCGGCGCGAGCCGCTCGAAAGCCTCGTGCGATGCCATCAAGGCGGCGATCCATTCGGCATAATCGAGCACGTCGGTGGCGATCCGCAGCTCGCCATGGTCGCGCAGCGCCACGGCGAGGTTATCGAGCGTCTCGCGCGAGACGATGCGGCGCTTCTTATGCCGCTCTTTCGGCCAAGGGTCGGGAAAGAGAATGAAAGCGCGGCCGAGGCTTTGCGGTGCGAGCGCGGCAATCAACAGCCGCGCATCGTCGACGAAGAGCCGCACATTGGCGAGGTGCCGCCGCTCGATCTCGACGAGCAGATGCGCGATGCCGGGCTCGAACACCTCGCTGCCGATCACGCCGCAATTGGGATGGGTCTCGGCTTGGAAAGCGAGGTGCTCGCCGTCGCCGAAGCCGATCTCGAGCCACACCTCGGCGACTTCGCCGCCGAACAAACGACGCGGATCGAGCCGCGCGTCATCTTGAGGCAAAGCGAAGCTGAGTTGCGGCAGAAGCGTTTCGACCAGCGCGCGCTGACCGAGGCGCAAGGCACGGCCGCGACGGCGGCCGTAAAGCCGCCGCTGCGGAAGCGTATTCTTTTGGCTGGGCGCCGACGAGTTCATCCCACAGGGGACAAGACGGCGCAAGCGCCGTCAAGTTTCAGCAGCCGGTATCGCCTGGCGCGCGGTCTCCGGGATAGGCCGAGGCGAGCGCCTTGGTGAGCTCGAAGACGCGCCGCTTGATCTGCGGGTCGGCGATGCGCAGATACGCACGCACCAGCTCGAGCGTCTCGCGCTTCATCATGGGATTCGGCTGATAAGCCTCGGCCGCCTCTTCGCCGACACCCGGCGGCGCACCGCCTTGCAAGGCTGCCTGGTCGCCGAATTCGTCGAAGAAATACGATACCGGCACGTCGAGCACGCGCGAGAGATCGTAAAGGCGGCTGGCGCCGATCCGATTCGCGCCGCGCTCGTATTTCTGCACCTGTTGAAAGGTGAGGCCGAGTGCATCGCCCAACTTTTCCTGACTCATTCCAAGCAGGGTCCGCCGCAAACGAACACGCGAACCTACATGAACATCGACGGGATTCGGCCGGTCGGCCTTTTGTCTACGACCTGTACTGATCATCTACGCTTGCATCGGGTCCAAAAACCCGATGTCCACAAACCGTTTCTTCTTCGCATCCGCGTTTTGCATTAACACCTGCATGATGCACTAACACGTGCATGCCGCCCATGCTAGGGGGAATGGGTTCCCGAGAGGCTGACAAATTCAGGTTTTGCGAGTAAATTTGTCGCGCAGCGCGAGATTTCGGAGCAAAAAGACACCGATAAGTAGCAACGCGATCAGGTATGGCGCATCGCCGACCTGGCTGTAGAGCGTCGGCGGCAAGGGGCGCGGCAGGGCGACATCGAGATCGCCGATCGCGTTGAGATCGAGCCGCGCGACAACCCGCCCAAAGGGATCGAACATCGCCGAGATGCCGTTGTCGCTGGCGCGCGCCAGCGGCAAGCCCTCTTCGATCGCGCGCAGTCGCGTGATCGCCACATGCTGGAAAGGGCCCGAGGTAACGCCATACCAGGCGTCGTCCGTGATGTTGAGCAGCCAGTCGGGCCGGTGCGCCGGGTCGATCACTGCGCCGGGAAAGATCGCCTCATAGCAGATGAGGGGGCTGAACGGCGGCAAACCCGGCAAGGTGATCGTATGCGGCCCGTCGCCGGCGGAAAAATCGATCGCGCCCGGCGTGATCTTCTGCATCGGCAGGATGCTGCGTAGCGGCACGTATTCGCCGAACGGGACAAGATGGAATTTGTCGTAGCTCGCGCGGATCGTCCCCTCGTGATCGATGGCGACAAGGCTGTTCCAAACATGGGTCGGCGGCGCGGGCGGCGGATCCGTGCGCGTCGTTCCGGTGATCACATAGCCATTCGAAGATGCCGCTTGCGCGATCGCCTGGCGTGCGCCGCCGTCGCGATCGAGAAACGGCGGTGCCGCAT
>DATGLO010000096.1:0-7412 GCA_035294105.1 Allostellaceae bacterium | reverse complement strand
GGAACGCGCTGCTCAGGTCGCACGTAGGAGAACATGCCCTCCGTCCGCTCGTCCTCACCGCGCATCGTCCCCTCCATCCCTGCTCGACAGACAGCGAATCACATCAATCAGATGATCGCGAGAGGGTTTTTCAGCAACCTGTTAGGAAATAAAATCGCTATTTATCAAGCATGGCAGACACCAAACAATGGCCACGCAAGCCGAGGTCTAACGCTAACTGGCAACATCTTTCGGCCCGGGAAATCGATACCGGCAAGCGCTGGAGCATCATCTGGGACATCGTGCGCGAGCCCGGCATCAAGGGGCGCAACACGGCGATCGAAAAATTCGAGCACACTGCGCTCGAGCGAGCGCGGCACATCCTGCGCATGGGCTTTATTGTCTATGAAATCCTCGACCCCTCGGGATCGGTGTTCCTTGAAGAGGCCGAGTTGCGGAAGCGTCTCGGTTATGCGGCAGCCGTCACGTGACGGCAGCCCCACCCTCGGCGGTAGATGAATCGGAGCAACGCCGCGACCTTGCGCGCAATATGATCGCGGTGCACGGGCCAGAAGCCGCCCACGTTGCGCGGGAAAACGCGCGCCTCGCCACGATCGCCGGACACGCGGCGCAGGCGCGTAGCTGGCTCCGGACCCTCGACATTATTCAGCAGCTTGTCCGGGCATGACCGGCGAATGAAGGCGCATCCATGCGCAAGCGTCAAGCAATGCTCCCGCTAGCCTTTTCCCTGCTACGATCGGAATTCGGCGATTTCGTCTATGCACGGATCGATGCGGAAGATGGGCCGCCCTTGACCGTGCTGTCGGCATTCGCGCGGAACGGCATCGATCCGTGGCAGGAAGCCGCGAAACTGCACAACCTGCCGCCCGAGGCGGCACGGCGCCGTCTTGCCGCTACCATTGCCACGATGTCCGAAGAGCCGCGGTCGATGGACGAAGCCTTGGCGATCGCCGACCGGTTGATCGCCTTCCTGCCCCCTCGCGCGTCGCTTGGAACGAGGCTCGCGGCAGCAACGAGGGGATTCCGGGCGCGGCTATCGCGACCATTCGGACCCTAGCAGGCTGCTGAAAAGCCCTCGACAGGAAGCTTAGCGGGTGATTCGGTTGGATTGCGAGATTGGGCGGAGGGATGCGCGGGTCGGACGAGGGGTCGGGCACCTTGTTTTCCTATGTTGATATGGAGGTGCGGGTACCGGCCGAGCATCCGCTGCGTCAGATACGCGAGATTGTGAACGAATCGCTGTCGGGATTGAACCGCAACTTCGAGGCGCTCTATGCCCGCGAGGGGCGGCCGTCGATCCCGCCGGAGCGGCTCTTACGGGCGAGCTTGTTGCAGATGTTCTACTCGGTCCGATCGGAGCGGCAGCTGATGGAGCGACTGGACTTCGACCTGCTGTTCCGCTGGTTCGTAGGGCTCGGGATCGACGATCCGGTGTGGGACGCGACGGTGTTCTCGAAGAACCGCGAGCGGCTGCTCAATACCGCGATCGCGCAGCAGTTCCTATCGGCGCTGCTTGCCCTGCCACGGGTGAGGAACCTGCTGAGCCGCGAGCACTTCACGGTCGATGGCACGCTCTTGAAGGCGTGGGCGTCGATGAAGAGCTTCCGACCCAAGGACGGGAGCGGCAACCCGCCGGCCGGCGGGCGCAACGGCGAACGTGACTTCCACGGCGAGAAGCGGTCGAATGAGACCCATGCCAGCACGACCGATCCCGACGCGCGGCTCTATCGCAAGGGGCGCGGGCGCGAGAGCGTACTCTGCTACATGGGCCATGCCTTGATGGAGAATCGCCACGGGCTGGCGGTTGCCGGCACCGTGACGCATGCGAGCGGAACAGCCGAGCGCGATGCAGCCCTGGAGTTGATCAAGCGCCCGCGCCGGCAGCGCTGGCGACGCGCCATTCGTCGCGCCGGTCGCGTCACGTTCGGCGCCGACAAAGGCTACGACGTCGCGGGCTTCGTCGCCGAGCTGCGCAAGCGCGCGGTGACGCCGCATATCGCGATCAACGGCCGCGTCAGCAAGAACGGCATCGTGCGCACCACCGCGGTCGATCGCCGCGTGACCCGTCACCGCGGTTACGCCGTCAGTCAGGTCGTTCGCAAGCGCGTCGAGGAGATCTTCGGTTGGGACAAAAGCATCGGCGGGCTCGCCCAGGTGAAGCTCCGAGGCCTCGCCAAGGTGATGGCGCTCTTCACCTTCGCCCTTGCCGCCTACAACCTCATTCGGCTGCCACGGCTCCTCGGACCGGCTTGAACTCAAACCATGCCTTCCGATCCTCTTCACCCCACCATTTGCTTGCGTCAGCTCAACCCTGGCAGAGAAATGGAGGCCGTGAAGGGCTTTTCAGCAACCTGCTAGGTCGCGCGCGCAGGGTTGGTGTGGCGGCGGCGAGCGCGACCTAAGGACCTACGCGTGGCCGGCGTTCCCGGAGAGCGCGAACGGGTCGACGCCGAGCTTGGCGATAGCGCGCTTCCATTTATCGTCGTTGCTCTCATCGAAAAGGATCGCGTCGTCCGACGGCACGGTGAGCCAGCCATTCGCCTGGATTTCGGCATCGAGCTGCCCCGGGCCCCAGCCGGCATAGCCGAGCGCGAAGAAGCGGCGTTGCGGACCTTCGCCGCGGCCGATCGCCCTGAGAATGTCCATCGTCGCGGTAAGGCCGACGCTGCCCACCACCAGCGTGCCTTGCTCGGTATAGTCGGTCGAATGCAAGACGAAGCCGCGTCCCGCTTCGACCGGTCCGCCGAAATGCACCCGCGCGCTTCCGAAGCCCGACCCTTCGATGCCGAGTTGCTTGACCAGCTCCCTCATCGACGGCTCCTCGACCGTCTTGTTGACGACGAGCCCCATGGCGCCGTCATTGCTGTGCGCGCACATGAAGACGACCGAGCGGCTGAAGCGCGGGTCCTCCATCTGCGGCATGGCGATGAGCAATTGTCCGGTCAACGAGCTCACGGAATGTCTCTCCTTGTGCCCCGTTCAAATAAGCAGATGGGCCGGCGGTTGCAAGCACGCGAAAAACCACACGCAAACGTGTCCCTCCGCGACGATTCCTCGCCTTTGGCCCGGGGCGGTGTGACGATTATAAACGCCTCCATGGGACGAAGGTGGCGGCTCATTGCGCTCATCGCCGCGATCATGCTCGGCGGGCAGGCGCGCGCGCAAGCGGCCGGGACCGCGGCGGATGCGGCGTCGCCCTGGTACGAGACCGATCAGGGCCGGGTGCGGCTGATCGCGGCGACCGCGTCTCCCGCCCCGGATGCGACGACGGTCGTGCTCGGCCTGCAATTCGAGCTTGCGCCGCATTGGAAGATCTATTGGCGCTCGCCCGGCGATGCCGGCTATCCGCCGCAGCTCGATTGGCATGGCTCGGAGAATCTGCGCGCGGCGACTATCGCCTGGCCCGCGCCCGAGCGCTTCTCGGTCGAAGGGCTCGAAACCGTCGGCTATAGCGGCGGCGTGGTGCTGCCGATCGCTGCGACGCTCGGCCGAGCAGGCGCGCCGCTCAAGCTGCGGGCGCATCTCTCTTATCTCACTTGCGCCGAGATTTGCGTGCCGCACGACGCCGATCTCGCGCTCGATTTGCCGGCACAGGGCGCGGGTTATGCGGCGCTGATCCAGCAATATCAGGACGAAGTGCCCGGCGATGGAACCGCAGCCGGGCTCAAGCTCGTCGCCGCGTCGGTGCGGCCGGGCGCCAAGCCGGCGCTCGATCTCAGTATCGAAAGCAAGAACCCGCTCGCCGCGCCCGATGCCTTCATCGAAAGCGCGAGCGGCGCGCTGTTCGGCGCGCCGGCGGTCTTCGCCCGCAACGGCGACACGACGACCCTGCGCGTGCCGCTCGGCGGCGACTGGCGCGGCCTCGCCGGCGAGCCGCTGACCGTGACCTTGGTCGACGGGCCGCGCAGCATGGCGGCACGCGTGACGCCGACCCTCGGCGCCGGCGTCATCGATCTCGGAACGCTCGCCGCGATGCTGGGCCTCGCGCTCTTGGGCGGGCTTGTCCTCAATCTCATGCCTTGCGTCTTGCCGGTGCTGTCGCTGAAGCTCTTGGCGGTGTTGCCGCGGGACGGTCAGAGCCTCGGCGAGGTGCGCCGCGGCTTCCTCGGCACCGCGTTCGGCATCGTGCTCTCGTTCCTGGTGCTCGCCGCGGCGACGGCGGCGCTCAAGGCCGGCGGCAGCGCCGTCGGCTGGGGCGTGCAGTTCCAGGACCCGCTGTTCCTCATCTTCATCGCCGCGGTGCTCGTGCTCTTCGCCTGCAATCTTTGGGGCGCGTTCGAGGTGCCGCTGCCGCGCGGCGTCGCGGCGATCGCCGAGCGCGGCGCGCTCGGCAGTGTCGCGACCGGCGCCTTCGCGACCTTGCTGGCGACGCCCTGCTCGGCGCCGTTCCTCGGCACGGCGCTCGGCTTCGCGCTGGCGGCCGGGCCTGTCGAGATCGCCGCGATCTTTTTGCTTCTCGGCATCGGCATGGCGCTGCCTTATCTGCTGGTCGCCGCCGTGCCGCGCCTCGCGCGCGCGCTGCCGCGTCCCGGGCGCTGGATGATCTATTTGCGCCGGCTGTTGGGCGCATTGCTGATCGGCACCGCGCTGTGGCTGATCGCGATCTTGAGCGGCGAGCTCGGTGTGCGCGCGGCGCTGGCCGTGGCGCTGCTGCTCGCTTTCGCGAGCTTGGCGCTTGCCGTGCTGCGTGAGCCGTTCTCGCGCTGGCTCTTGCTCGCGGCCGCGGTGGCGGGCGCGCTCGCCGTGCCGCTGCTGGCGCCGGCGCCGCGCGCGGCGCTCGCCGCCGCCTCGGGCCCGTGGCAGGCTTTCGATCCGGCAGCGATCGGAGGCCTCGTGCGCGACGGCCATGTCGTGCTGGTCGATGTCACCGCCGATTGGTGCCTCACCTGCAAAGTCAACGAGCGGCTGGTGCTCGATACCGATCCCGTGCGCGACGATCTCGCCAAGCTTGGCGTTGTCGCGATGCGCGCCGATTGGACGCGCCCCAACCCCGCTATCGCCGCCTATCTCGCGCGTTTCGGCCGCTATGGCATCCCGTTCAACGCCGTTTATGGGCCGGCGGCGCCGGGCGGCCTGCCGCTGCCCGAACTGCTGACCAGCACAGCGGTCACGACGGCGCTTGCCGAAGCGGCCGGGCGCTAGCTAATCTCCCTCTCAACCCAAAAACCCGTTCCCAAAAAACCAGGAGGCGTTCATGGCGATTGCGGTAGGCGACAAGATTCCCTCGGCGAAACTCAAGACCATGACGGCGGAAGGTCCCAAGGACATTTCGACCGAAGAGATTTTCAACGGCAAGAAAGTCGTGCTGTTCGCCGTGCCGGGCGCTTTCACCCCGACCTGCTCGGCGAAGCATCTGCCGGGCTTCGTCGAGAAGGCCGCCGACATCAAGGGCAAGGGCGTCGATACCATCGCCTGCCTCGCGGTCAACGACGCGTTCGTGATGGGCGCTTGGGGCAAGGCGCAGAACACCGGCGACAAAGTGCTGATGCTCGCCGACGGCGCCGCCGCTTTCACGAAGCAGCTCGGCCTCGATCTCGACCTGACCGGCCCCGGCATGGGCGTACGCTCCAAGCGCTACGCCATGATTGTCGATAACGGGACGGTGAAAGCGCTTCAGGTCGAAGCGCCGGGCGCCTTCGAGGTCTCGAGCGCCGAAGCGATTCTGAAGGCGCTGTAGCGTCGATTCTTTCTAAGACGTCATTGCGAAAAGCGTAGCGACGAAGCAATCCAGAGCGGCCTATCTAGCCCTGGATTGCTTCGCTTCGCTTGCAACGACGAGCGACCTAACTAGCCAACACTATCCTGCCTGCCGCTACGCGCTTGCTCGACGCCCTGTCGGGCGAGCGCGTCCGCGCGCTCGTTCTCGACATGGCCCGCATGGCCGCGCACCCAATGAAATTTCACGTCGTGCGGCTCCATCGCGGCCTCGAGCCGCTGCCAGAGATCGACATTCTTCACCGCTTTCTTATCGGCGGTCTTCCAGCCGTTCCGCTTCCAATTGTGGATGTATTTCGTGATGCCGTCGCGCAGATACATGCTGTCGGTATGAAGATGCACCTCGCTCGGCCGCTTCAAGGCTTCGAGCGCCGCGATCGCGCCCATCAGCTCCATGCGGTTGTTGGTCGTGGGATTGGCCGAGCCGAAGAGCTCTTTCTCGTGCTCGCCATGGCGCAGGATCGCGCCCCAGCCGCCGGGCCCCGGATTGCCGCTGCAGGCGCCGTCCGTATAGATATCGACGCGCGTCCTCTCGCTCATCGATCGAGACCGTAAGCGCTGGCGCGGGTGATGCCGCGATGAAAGCGCAGCTTCTGCCGGTATTCGAGCGGATCCTTCGGCTTCACCAGCGCACCCGGCGGATGATTGAGCCGGTCGTAGAGTCGCGTCAGCAGGAAGCGCAGAGCGCTGCCGCGCGCGAGGATCGGCAAGGCATCGCTTTCCGCGCGCGTGAATTCGCGCGCGGTCCGATAATTGCGCAGCATCAGTTTCGCCTTGGTGACATTGAAGCTGCCATCCGCCTCGAAACACCACGCGTTGAGGCAGACGGCGAGGTCATAGGCGAGGAAATCGTTGCACGCGAAATAGAAATCGATCAGCCCCGAGACCTCTTGGCCGCGGAAGAAGACGTTGTCGGGGAAAAGATCGGCATGGATGACGCCTTGCGGCAAGTCCTTGGGCCAAAGCCGCCCAAGCGCGTCGAGCTCGTCGCCGAGCTCCTGCGCGAGGCCGGGCGCGACCTCGTCGGCGCGGTCGCGGCAGGCGGCAAAGAGCTTCTTCCAGCCATCGAGCGAAAGCGCGTTGGCGCGGCGTTGCGGGAAATCCGCGGCGGCGCGATGAAGCTGCGCCAGGGCGCCGCCGATCGCGGCGCAATGATGCAGCTCGATGCGCCGCGGCCACATGCCGTCGAGAAAGCTCACGATCGCCGCGGGCCTGCCGCACAGCCGGCGCAGCGCCGTGCCGTCCTGCGCATGGATCGGGGTGGGGCAGGCGACGCCCTTGCCGGCAAGGTGATCGAGCAGCGCGAGGAAGAACGGCAGATCGGCCGGATCGACGCGCTTTTCATAAAGCGTCAGGATGTAGGTGCCGCGCTCGGTGCGCAGCAGATAGTTCGAATTCTCGACCCCTTCGGCGATGCCCTTGCACGATACCGGCTCGCCCAGCGCGTAGTCGGCCAGGAAGACCTTCAGCTCGTCGTCGGGAACGTCGGTGTAAACGGCCATGGGCTAGTGTCCGATCCGGAAGCGCGCATCGCGAGAGGCTCGCCGGTTGCGATGGCGGCGTGTGCGGCGCGGCGCTTGTGCCACCCTCACGCCTCGAATAAAGTGCGGGCCGCATCATCCGACCGCTGCCCCGAGCGAGCAAGCGAATACCGAAGCCACGCGCAAGGAACCAGGAATGACGGGATCGACGCAAGC
>DATGLO010000095.1:0-2208 GCA_035294105.1 Allostellaceae bacterium | reverse complement strand
TCGATGCGGTCGAAGCAGCCGCGAAAGGCGCGGTCCTCCTCGCCGGCGGCGCACGCGTCACGCCGCAAAAGCCGGACTGGTTGAAGCTTTAATTCGTCAGGCTCGCGCCCAAAGCGGCGCGACAGAGTACAGCCGAATCTTCGCGTCGACCGTGACGAGCGGCATTCCTTCCATTGCACTTGGGCAACCAGCATACGATCGAAGGGATCACTGTGGCGCAGCGGTAGGCTGCCGGCGCGCTTCCGCGTGTTCCGGCGAAATCGCGAGCGGCAGGAAGCCGCATTGCGCAATCACGGTCGCCGGTGAACCCGAGAAGAGCAGCTTGCCGCGCCTGATTGGTCAGGTTGTTCAAGCCACAATTTCAATGCTGTGCCGGCGGTGCTCCGGGCGGCGGGCCACCGGCTCCTGCCGGCGGGCCGGGAGGCTTCGGCATGCTCGCATAGACGTTGCCGGGCACGACGGTCATGACGAAGGTCGTCGGCGTCTCGCTCGGGCCGAACGGGCCGGGCACGGCGTGACTCACCGGCGGCAAGGATTGCAGATAGGCCGCGATCGCGAGCGCGTCCGCTTTGGTGAGGCTCTTGAAGTCGTCATAAGGCATGATCGGCGCAAGCATGCGGCCCTGCGGCGTGCGCCCTGTGGTGAAGGCGGTGACGATCTGCTGCGTCGTCCACTTGCCGAGCCCGGTCTCTTTGTCGGGCGTCAGATTGGCGCCGACGAATACGCCCATGCCGGGTATGGCGAAGCCGACATCCGAGCCGCCGAGATACTTGGTCATATCGGGATGCCCCAAGAAGCTGCCGGGCGTGTGGCAATCGGTGCAGCCCATAACGGTCGTCAAATATTTGCCGCGCGCGATTTGCCGTTGGTCGGCAGCAGCGGCGCTCTGCAACGACGCGCCGAGCAGAGCCGCGACCGCGCTCGCGGCAAGCAGGAAGCGATGTGTCTGCGAAGCCATGCGTTCCCCCTGGATAGCGTGCCGCAAAGCGCGGCACGCCGATCACGCCATAGATCGCTATCGCAGGCAAGCGTTTCTTCCTCACCCCTCATCCGCCGCCGCGGCACAAAGCGGCACAAAAACGGATGCCAGCGCCTGCCGCGGTCACAGAAGCGCGTCGCGCCCGTCTAAGCGCGCGCCTTCAGCGATGTTGTAGCAGCGCGAACACGTGCGTCCCGGCGGCATGGGTCGGATCGCCGCGGAATTCGACGACCGCGAGATCCACCTCTTGGCAAAGCCGCGCGAAGCTCGATGGCGGTAGCGGCGGTGCGCCGCGATAAGCCGCGTCGCTGGTCATCGCATCGCGCCCCATGCTTCGCACCTGCGTAATCGCCCAGCCGGGCAGCGCGCGCAGCATCTTGTTGAGGATCGGATGATTGTCATAGGCGGTCTTGACGTGAATCAGCGCATAACCGCCGCGTCGCAGGCCGCGGTTGATCTCGCGCAGATTGGCGGCGATCACGGCGTGCGACGGCATACGCTGAAAGACCTCGTAAGAGAAAACGAAATCGAAGCTGCCGTCGCGCATCGGGAACGCCATACCGTCTGTCGGAACGAAACGCAGATTGTCGATGCCGCGATTGGCCTTAAGCGCGGCGTTGATCATGCCTTCCGAGACGTCGACGCCCGTCACGGCGGCAAAGCGCGCGGCGAGCGCCCGACTGAACCGGCCGACGCCGCAACCGATATCGAGCGCGGATTGCGCGGCGGCCGGAATATCGTATTGGGTGAGGACGGGATCGATCAGCGTGCGGGCGCGCTCCTGGCCCAGCGCGAAGAATTTATCGATGTCGCCATCCCAATAATGGGTTTCGACGTAACGGAACGGATCGCGTGCGGCCGCCGATTTCAGGCCGCTTTCATGTCTTCGCGAAGTGCGTACATCGCGCTCTGGACCCTTTTTTGCGTGTTGCGACCACCTGCCGCGCGTTTACGCGCGGCGCGAGTCTTCATGAATTTCTGTCGGGGCCGAAGCGCCGCGGCAGACTCAAGCCGCTGGCACCCGGGGCAAAGAGTAATACGCGGCCGAACGTTTCGGCAGTCGCGTCACGTCTTGGTCACGCCGTGGTCACGACCGGCTCTTTTTCGAGCGCGGCTTGCGCGGCGGCAAGCCGCGCGATCGGCACGCGATAAGGCGAGCACGACACGTAATCGAGGCCAACCTCCTGGCAGAAACGCACCGAGGCGGGATCTCCGCCATGCTCGCCGCA
>DATGLO010000094.1:0-2342 GCA_035294105.1 Allostellaceae bacterium | reverse complement strand
TGAAAGAATTCTGGATCGCCTTGCCGACGCGCAGCTTGTCCTCGGCCTGCGCCGGACCGAAGAGAGCGCCCGCGAGGGCGAGCGCCAGCGCGGCGCAAGCAAGCTTGTTCATCATGCCGCCGCTCGCTTCATCATGGCGACGAAATAGCCGGCCATCTCGTCGTTCTTCGGGTCCCAATCCTCGGCCGGGGTGAGGTCGCTGTCCTCGTCTTTTTCCCAAATGAGATGCAGCTCGGACTTCGGAATGAGGCTGGCGGCGAGCTTGCCGGTCGCCATGCCATGGGTGCGGTCGTTGCCGGGGATGACCACCGCCGGCACCTTGATCGACTTGAGGTCGGCCTCGCTGGCGCCAATGATCGGCAGGTCGACGCTCTCGTCGAAAGATTTCTTCCAGCGCGCCATCACGGCGATAAAGCGCTGCGGATCGAGCCGCATCAGGTAATCGCGATTCGAGGGCTTCGCCTCGCAGCGCTCTTTGAAATGCTCGAGCTCGGTGACCGCTTTCATGCCGCCCGAACGCGCGGCATCGATATATTGCTGGTAATAGTTCTTGGCGAGGCGCTCGCAGGCAAAGCGCCCGCCGGTCACGCGCCACAGCAGCAGGCCGCGGCACGCCTCGGGGTGGCGCAGCGCGAACAGCACCGAGGTGCGGCAGCCCGAGGACGAGCCGCCGACGAAGGCCGGCAGCGCGTCGTTCTTGCGCATCAGCTCGTAAAGATCGTCGGCCCAGATCTCGTATTCCGAATCCTCGCCGTCGATCACGACATCGGAGAGGCCGCAATTGCGCCTGTCGTGCAGCATCACGCGGTAGCCTTTATCGGCGATCGCTTGCGCCAGGCCTTTGACGCCGCTCATGTCGCGGCGCCCGCCCGGCACCAGCGCGACCCAAGGGCCGGACTTGCCGACGATCTCGTAATTGATGGTGGCGCCGCGGATATTGGTCGTAGGCATGTTTGCTCCTCGTGATGCGTTTAATGCGCTTCCATGGCTGTGCGCACCCGCGCGACGAGCGCAGGCGGCGTGGCGTAGATATCTTTCAGCAGTGCATCGATCTGCCTGCCGCTAAAAGGCGTGATGTCGAGCTGTTGCTTGGCGGCTTCGGCAAGGAAAGCCGGGTCCTTGACCATCGCGTCGAATGCCGTGCGCAAGGCGGCGAGCCGATCCTGCGGTGTCAGCGGCGGCGCGGTGAAGGGCCGCGCCATCGCGAGCTGCGCCAAAGCGGTATGCACCACCTGCTTGTCGTCGGGATTCTTCAAGAGATCAAGGATGAACGGCGCCTTGATCTCGGGATTGGGCGCGATGCCGAATTGCACCAGCACGGTGACGAGATTCTTCTCGAGCCATTCCGGCTTGGTGCGCTTCATGCCGGCGTAATACCAGCCGACGAAAGCCGGGATCTCGCCGCGATCCATCGCGAGCGCGATCTCTGCCGAGCCGCCATAGCCCGGCACGGCGACGAAATCCGTTCCGAGCATGGTGTTGAGGATGTTGGCGTAGAGCCGCTCCGACACATCCCCGCCGGAGGACCCGAATTTGATCTCCTTGCCTTTCGCTTGATCGAGCGTCTTGACGCCGAAAGTATTCATCACGACCGCTATCGGCGTGAACTGATCGAGGCTGCCGATCCAGGCGAATTTCAGCGGATCGTACAGCACGCCCTGCGCATCTTTGCCATAGAGCAGCGGGTCCATGACGATCGGCGCTTGCAGGATGCCGATCGCGGTGCCGTCCCGCGGCGCCTTGTTGTAGAGGTAATTGGCAAGGGTGCGGCCGCCGGCGCCGGTCATGTTCTCCGCGACGGTCGCGGGATGACCGGGGAGATACGCGCCGATGAACTGCGCGAGCAAACGTCCATAGGCATCGTAGCCGCCGCCCGGACCCGAGGCGATGTAGACCGTGACGGTTCGGCCCTTATAGAAATCCGCGACCGCGTCGGCGCGCGCGGCGGCGCTCCACAGCAGCAGCGTGGCGGCGACGATCGCTCCCCAAATCGCCCCATAGGGAGCGCGCAGCCGCATCAATTTCCTCCCCACACCGCGCGTGCGGTTTCGACGATCAGCTTGAGCTTTTGCCATTGCAGCGCCTCGGCTTCATCGCTGCTCCCCGTGACGCTGGTAGCAAAGCCGCAATGCGGGCAGAGCGCAAGCTGATCGAGCGGCGCGTAGCGCGCGGCTTCTTCGATGCGGCGTTTCATCTCGTCGGTGGTTTCGAGGCGCGGGTTCCGCGACGCGATGAGGCCCAGCGCCACGCCTTTGCCTTTGGGCAGAAGCCGCAGCGGCTCGAACGTGCCGGCGCGCGGATTGTCGTATTCGAGGAGATAGGTGCCGATGTCGAGTTGGTTG
>DATGLO010000093.1:0-3076 GCA_035294105.1 Allostellaceae bacterium | reverse complement strand
TGCTGTGCGGCGCGCTGGTTCTGCTGCCCGGGATCGATCTCTGGGCGAGCGGGCTTTTCTACCGCCCCGGCGCCGGCTTTTTCCTCGGCGATTGGCCGCCGTTCCGCCTTGCCCATGAATATCTCTGGATCGCCGTCACCGCGTTTGGCGTGGCGGTCGGCGTCGCGCTGCTCGCGAGCCTTGCGCTGAAGCGCCCCGTGCTCGGCCTCGGCCCGCGAGCGGCGATTTTTCTGCTTCTCGCGCTCGCGCTCGGCCCCGGCCTCACCGTCAACACCGTCTTCAAGGATCATTGGGGCCGCGCCCGCCCGGCGCAGATCGTGCCATTCGGCGGCGATAAGAAATTCTCGCCGGCTTTCGTGCCGAGCGATCAATGCCAGCGTAATTGCTCTTTCCCGGCGGGCGATCCGGCGATGGGTTTCTACCTTGTCTCGGCGGCGCCCCTTGCCGGCAGCGCGCCGGCGCGGCGCAACGGCATCCTCGCGGCGCTCGCCGCCGGCGCGGCGCTCGGCGTGGTCCGGCTCGCCCAAGGCGGACATTTCCTCTCCGACGTGGTCGCCTCGGGCTTTCTCGTCACCGGCATCGATTGGGGGCTCTACCGGCTGATGATGACCGGCGATCGCCTCGAGCGGCTGGGCGCGGCGTTGCGCCGGCCGCCCCCGGGCTTGAGGCGCTTCGTCCTCCTGACCGTCGCCAGCGCGCTCGCTTTCGTCATCGCTTATGCCTGGATCGACATTCCCCTCGCGCGCGCCTTTCGCGAGATCGGCCCCGGGACACATGCGATCTTCGGTTTCATCACGCGTTTTGGGGAGGGCGGGGTCTACCTGGTGCCGTTGGGTGCGCTATTCGTCTGGGGATGGCGGCGCGGCGCGCGTGCATGGATCGCGCGCAGCGCCTTTGTCTTCGTCGCGATCGCCCTCCCCGGCATCCTCGCCGACATCATGAAGCCGGTCTTCGGCCGCGCCCGGCCGGTGCTGCTCTTTCGCGAGAATCTCTTCGGCTTCGCTTGGGGCGGCGCGCATGCGAACAACTGGTCCTTCCCCTCGGGTCACAGCATCACGGTCGCGGCGCTCGCCGTCGCGCTCTATGCGATCTATCCGCCGCTCTGGCCGGCCTATGCGCTCTTGGCGCTCGCGGTGATGGCGAGCCGCATCGTGCTCGATCAGCATTATCTCAGCGATGTGATCGCCGGCGCTTATATCGGCTTCGTTTTCGCCTGGGCGCTCGCCGTCTGGGCGCGCGAGCGCGGGCTGCCGCTCGCGCTTTTCCCTCGCCGCCGGCCTACTTCCGATAGCCTTTGAAGCCGCCGAGCAAGCGGAGTTGATAAACCCGGGTCAGCGGCTCACCGCCTTTATGGATCGGCGGCCCCAAAAAGATCGTGATCTTGTCGACGTCGCCGACGCTCGCAAAGCGGCTGACGATGTCGTCGATATTGTTGCGATAACTGACGAGCAGGAAATTGTCGCCGACGAATGCCGCGGGGTCGGCGGTCAGATCGAACTGGTCATGGACGCCGCCCTCGCCGTTCCACTTAAGGTATTGGGTCGGATGCGGCGTCACGTAATAGACTAGCGCCGCCATCAGCTCGCGATCGTCGGCCATCAGACGGATGCCGGGATTTTCCGCGAGCATGCGGCCGACATCGGCGCCGAGGGTGTGCCAGCCTTTTAGGCGATGCAACGGATCGAGCTTGCCGGGGAGATTGTAATGGGCGGCGTGCGCCAGCGGCGCCGCTTCGGCAACGATCACGGCCGCAAGCACATGCAACGCGACCGAGCCCCAGAGGAGAAAGCGCGGCGCGCGCGCCAAAAGGAATGCGACCACGAGCACCGTCGCCGAGAGATAGGTCGGCGCCGACCAGTTCGGCTCGGCGCGCGATAAAAAGCTCACGACGAACATCATCGCCAAGGTCGGCAGCGCGAAGAAAGCGAGCATCGCTTCGCGCGGTGCGCGCAGCCTGCGCGGCGCCAGCGCCGCTAAAAGGACGAGCGCTGCGAACAGAACCGGGCCGAACACGCCGAATTGCGAGCCGAAGAAGGCGAGGAAATTCGCCGGATGGAAGAGCGGGCCGTTCAGCGCGGCGTTCGCCTCGGTATGGCGATAGGAGACGAAGCCGTTCTGCCAGTTCCAGACGAAATTCGGCGCGTAGAGGACAAGCGCCAAGAGCATCGCCAGGCCGAAACGCGGCAGATGGCGGCGCTCGGCGCGATAGATCGCGAGATAGAGCAGTGCCGAGATCATCCAATACGCCATCGCGTATTTCGACAGGAGGCCGAAGCCGGCGGCGATGCCGGCCAGCCACCACCATGCCGAGCCGTTCGGCTCGCGCGCGCGGATAAAACCGTAAAGCGCGACCGACCAGCAGAAGAGCAGCGGCGCGTCGGTCGACATGATCACGGCAGAGACCCAGACGCCGGGCAGGGTCGCGTAGACCACGGACGACCAGAACGCGGTGCGCAGATCGTAGAGCCGCTGCGCTATCGCATAGACCATGAGCGCGGTGCCGAAATGCAAGAGCGGCGCCGCCATGCGCACGGCGAGCTCGTTGTCGGTGCCCGCGACCCGCGTCGTCAGGGCGATCAGCCAGGCGACGACCGGCGGCTTCGAGTAATAGCCGAAGGCGGGATGCAGCGACCACAACCAGTACTGGGCTTCGTCGGGATAGAGATCGGTTGCGCCCGAAGCGATCCACAGGAGCCGCACCACGGTGACGGCGAAGACGATGAACACCGCGAGGCGCAGGCTGCGCTCGGCCTCTGCCACGGACGGCTTTCTGATGTCGCTACTCACTACCATGAGGCAGGGAGATTAGAGGGGTTTGCACGGCGAGGGAATCGGTTGCGGCGAGAGGGCGCAGATCGACCTCGCACGCGACGCCCAACCCAATTCATCTGGTGTCATTGATCGCACGGATCGGTTAACGCTCGAACGCGATCACCTCATTACTTTCCGACATGAAGTTGATGACAAATCATCGTTTGGCGTGCCCATCCCCAGGGACTATCGTGCGCTGAAGCGATTTTGGCGTTAGCGCTTTGTCGAGCACGAACTGCCGCCGGTCGCAAGTTGCGGTGGGTCG
>DATGLO010000092.1:0-7289 GCA_035294105.1 Allostellaceae bacterium | reverse complement strand
CCCGGTCTGGCGCGGGGCCGCCGCGCCAAAGAGGCTTTCGCGTACCTTGGAGCGGATGCCGTCGCAGCCGACGATGACATCGGCTTCGATCTCACTGCCATCGGCGAAGCGCGCGATGGCCGTGGTGTCGCTGCTCGTCGCGCTGATGCAGCGTTTGCCGAGATTGATCGATTTTTCGGGCACCGGTTTGGCGACGACGCGCAGCATATCGCCGCGATGGACCGTGTAATAGGGCGCACCGAACTGCGTTGCCATGTTGCCGCGCATCTTGCCGCGTGCCAGTGGCATCGAGTCCGTGTAATGGAGGGTAAGCGCGTTGACGGGCTCGCCGGCGATCGCGCGCAGCTCGGCTTCGAGGCCCAAGGCGCGATAAACCTTCACGGCGTTGGGTCCGACTTGCAGCCCGGCACCGAGCTCGGTCAGCTCCGTTGTCTGCTCATAGAGCGCGGCCTCGATGCCGCGCTGGCGCAGCGCGACCGCGGCGGTCAAGCCGCCGATCCCGGCGCCGATCAGCGCGACGCGCGGCTTACGCGACACGATCGACAAGCAGAAGCGCTATTGCGCCGGCACCTTTTCTTCTTGCTTTTGCGGCGTGCGCTCGCGGAAGTAAGGCAGCACTTCCTCGGCGATCGCTTCTTGATTCGCCTTGGTCATGTCGCGCGGCAGGGTGCCGAATTGCGTCTTGGTGAGGCTGGTGCCGAAGCCGGCAAGGTCCTGGTATTCGGCGAGCTTCTCGCGGACCGTCGCCGGCGAGCCGACGATGACGACACCTTGCTTCACCAAATCCTCGGCCGTCTGGATCTTGCCTTCCTGGCGGCCCTTGATCGCCGCGACGCGCTTGATCGATTCGATGGTCGAATAGCCGGGCGGCAGCAGCATCTCGACCGGCATGCCGAGGAAGCTGTTGGCGAGCGCTTCGAGGTGAGGCTTCGCTTCCTTCATCGCCTTGGCATCGGTCTCGGCGACATAGATCGAGTTCGACCAAGCGAGCTGATCGGGCGTGGCGGTATAGCCATTTTGCTCGGCCGCATCGCGATAGGCCTGGAAGAAGCGCGCCACGACCGCGATAGGCGACAGGGTCTGGCAATAGGTGTAGCGCATCTTCGCCGCCCATTGGATCGTGCTGGCCGAGCCTTGGCTCGGGATCCAGATCGGCGGATGCGGCGACTGGTAGGGCCGCGGCCAGGGGTTGACGTAGTTGATTTCGAAATGGCGGCCGGCGTAGCGGAATGGTCCGGGCTCGGTCCAGGCCTTGATGATGAGCTCATGCGCTTCGTCGAAGCGCGCCTGGCTCAAGGTCGGATTGATGCCCATCGAGTGATATTCGGCGCCGATGCCGCGCACGAATCCGGCGATGAAGCGGCCGCGCGTCAGATTGTCGAGAATCGCATATTCCTCGGCGACCGCGAGCGGGTTGTGCAAAAGCGGCAGCGCCCGGCCGAGGACCGCGATCTTCGCTTTCTTGACCGAGCGCGCGAGGGCGCCGGCGAGCACGCCCGGCGCCGGCATCAGCCCGTAAGCGTTCTGGTGGTGCTCGTTCAGGACGACGCCGTCGAAGCCGAGCTTGTCGGCGTATTCGAGCTCGTCGAGATAGCGGTTGTAGAGCTCGGCGCCTTTCTTCGGATCGTATTGGCTGTTGGAGAAGGTGACCCAGGCGGTGCCGTTCTTATGGATCGCGTCGAGATCGGCATCGGCATAAGGCATGAGATGGAAATTGAAAATCCTCATCGCCGTTTCCTTCTCCTAAATCTTTACTCCGCCGCCGCCACGTCGGAACCGGAGATGGCGGTATCGGGGAATTCCTCTTTCAGGCGCGGATAAACCTCGCGTGCGAAAGTCCGGATCCCGGCGACAGTCTCGTCATGGTCGAGATGACCCGCCTGACCCATCAGCAGCAAATTCCCAAAGCCGCCGACGTGATGATAGAAGGTTTTGATCTGCTCGAACACCTTGTCGGGCGTGCCGTAGAACATGGTGCCGTTGGCGACGGCGCCATCGACCGTGGTGTTGGCGCCGAAATTGCCGAAGCCGCCCCCTGCCGCATCGCCGAGCATCATCTGCACATTCGCCGCGACCGGGCTGTAGCCTGCCGGATTGCGGAACCAGGGCGAGACCTTGTTCGCGGTGATGTACCACAGCAGCTTCTCGGCGCCGGCGCGCGCCTTCGCTTCGTCTTTATCGGTATAGACCATCGCCGCATAGGCGAGGCGGTTGACCGGCACGTCCTGGCCTTTGCCCGCCTGGCGCCAGCCCTTGCGATAGGAATCGTAGATCGCCGGCGTGCCTTTGAAGCCGGTGAGGAAGGTTGCCTGAATGTAGCCATGCGCGCCGACCTGCGCCGCGCCGCCAGCGCTCGTGGTCGAGACCCAGATCGGCGGATGCGGCGTCTGATAAGGCCGCGGCCAGATGTTGATCGCGCGGTGGTGGAAGAAGCGGCCCTCGAAGCTCGTCGGCCCGTCATGGTTCGTCCATGCCTGAACGATCATGTCGAGCGCTTCCCAGTGGCGCTCGTTCATGCGCACCGGATTGCTGTTCGCCGGCAGGATCTCGGTCGGCACGCCGCGCACGAAACCGGCCTCGAGCCGGCCTTTCGAGAGCACGTCGATCATCGCCATCTCTTCGGCGACGCGCACCGGCATGCGCCGGTTGGCGATCGGGTTGCCGAGGATCAAGAGCCGCGCTTTGTGCGTCAGCCGCGCCAGCGCCGCCAGCACCAGCGGCGCCGCGGGATCGACGCAAGTCGCGGTCTGGTGATGCTCGTTGAGCATGATGTTGACGCCTTCCTCTTCCGCGATCTGCCATTCCTCAAGGAAGCGGTCGTAAAGCTCGGCGCCTTTCTTCGGATCGTAGAGCCGGTTCGGCAGGGTGACGCGGATCGACTCGAATTGATCCTGCGGCGGCAGGAAGGGATAGGCATTCTCGCTGAAATGCCAGGCGCGCATCGGTCAGGCTCCTTGGCTCATAAAAGCGGAAATCTTGGCAACGAAAGCTTGCGGCTGCTCGATCTGCGGCAAATGGCCGGCTTCGGCGATGGTCTCGACCCGCGCGCCGGGCACCAGCTTCGCGTAACGATCGAGGTACTCGGCCGAGACCAGGCCGTCGCTGGCGCCGCGCAGGAACAGCACCGGCATGGTCAGGCGATGGAGGCGGTGCTTGAGCTTGGGATCGTGCATGTAAGGCTCCCAAACCAACAGCGCGAGGGTTTCGTTGTTGCGCGCGATGATTCGCATCTGCTCTTGCGAAAGCTTCGACAGATCGATCTTCGCTTTGGCGGGATCGTGGAAACGCGCCTTCGCCATCGCCTCCTGCGACATGTTGAAGATGTCCGGAATGTCGAGCTTCGTCACGCTGCCGGTCTTGACGCCGACCGGCCCGACGAGCGCCAGCCCCTCGATGCGGTCGGGAATTTTGGTCGCGATCTCGGCGGCGATCCAGCCGCCGATCGAGCTTCCGACGAGCTTCACCCGCTGCAACTCGAGCCGGTCGAGCAGCTCGAGATAAACATGCGCGATGTCGTCGATCTTGTCGAGCCAGTCGGGCAGGCTCGAATAACCGAAGCCGGGATGCGATGGCGCAATCAGGCGATAGCGCTGGCCAAGCATGCCGACATAGGCGTCCTCGGGATTGAAGCCGCCGCCCGGATGGAGAAATAGCAACGGTGGACCGTCGCCGGTCTCGTGAAGCTCGAGCTCGATCTCGCCGAGCGTCAGCATCTGTCGCTTCATCGCGGCGCTCCCTTTATCGCTAGGGCTACTATTTCATCGCGCCATCGCAGAAGCAAGGCGGGGCGGAGCAAGTCTCGAGATTTCCGTCACCAGTTTTTCGACGATGGCGTCGGCGAAATTGTCATAGCTGTCGATGCTGATGACGAAGGCGCCGGGTCCGCCGATGACGCTGTTGCGGTAGTAATCGGCGAGCCCAGGCTCGATCCAGGTGATGGGCAGGCCGTTGATGGTGACGCCGGCCTTGACCGCCGCGTCGCGCGCGTCTTCGGCGGGGCGTCCGCGATTGTTCGAGCCATCGCCCGAGATGTCGATCACGCGGCGCGTGGCGCGGTAGGGGCTCGCGGCCAGCATCAGCATGCTGATATCGATGGCGCCGCTCAGCGACGTGCCGCCGCCATAGAGATGCCGCGTCGAGGCGTCGATCGCCGCGGCGAGCGCCTGTGCCGAGGCGGCATCCGAGACGCGCGTCCAATCGATCACCTGAACGTGGAGCGTCGGGCCGGTCCACTGCACCATGGCGACGGCGATCGCCTGATTCGCGCCTGCCGTAATGGCGTCGATGACTTTGGGATTGCGGAAGGCTTGCGCGTATCCGTGTTTTTGAAGATCGAATCGCGTCTGGTTGACGCTGCCCGAGGCATCGACCGCCAGCACCAGCTCGACATCGACCGGCGGGTTGGCCGCTGGTGTCTGAGCGGCGGGCGCTTGTGCCTGTACTGAAGCGGCCGCGAAAATCAGTAGGGCGGCGAGGGTGAAAGCCCTAATCTTCATCCAGGCGATGCTAGAGCGAAATTGGAGGGGCTGCGATGGGCGAGCAACTGGGCTTTGTCGGGCTCGGCAATATGGGTGGGCCGATGGCCCGCCGCCTGATCGATGCGGGACACAAGCTCGCGGTCTACGACATCCGCGATGAGGCGATGGCGCCGCTCACGGCGCGCGGCGCTGCGCGCATGCAATCGAGCCGCGCCGTCGCCGACGCATCGGATATCGTCTTTTTCAGCCTGCCCGAGCCTAAGGACGTGCAAGGCGAAGCGCTGGGCGCGGCGGGCGTTGCCGCGGGCAAGCGCGCCAAGACCCTTGTCGATCTCTCGACGACGGGCCCGCGCACCACGGCGCTGGTCGTCGCCGGCCTCGCCGAGAAAGGAATCGCCACGATCGACTCCCCGGTCTCGGGCGGCGTTGCGGGCGCCGAGAAAGGCACGCTTGCGGTGATGGCGTCGGGGCCGGGGAAGCTGGTCGGGGAACTCAAACCGATCCTCGGCACCTTCGGCAAGGTCTTCCATGTCGGTGAGCGGCCCGGCATGGGCCAGGCGATGAAACTTTGCAACAATATCCTTTCTGCCACCTCGATGGCGGTCACGGCCGAGGCGATGGTGATGGGTGTCAAAGCCGGACTCGATCCCAAGCTGATGCTCGAGATCATCAATTCCGGCACCGGCCGCAACACGGCGACCGAAAACAAATTCCCGAACGAGGTGATCACGCGCCGCTTCACCCAGGGCTTCTATACCGGCCTCATGTACAAGGACGTGCGCCTCGCTCTCGAAGAAGCCGAAGTGTTGCAAGTGCCGATGTGGGTCGGCAGCGCGGTGCGCATGATGTGGCAGCTCGCCAATAGCGAGTGCGGTCCGCAATCGGATTTCACCGAGATCGTGAAGCTGGTCGAAGAATGGGCCGGCGTCGAAGTCAAAGCGGGCAACTGAGATGGACGGCTACGAGGTGTATGCCATCCGCTACGCGCATCACGAGCGGCGCGCGGCGGAGAATTTCCTCGGCGGCGATCCGCATGACGCGTCGATGCCGCTCGACTATTTTGTCTGGGCGATCAAGGGCGGCGGCAAGACCGTCATCGTCGATACCGGTTTCGGCGCCGAGCAGGCGAAGTTGCGGAAACGCGAGCTGTTGCGCTCGCCGGCGGAAGGGCTTGCGGCCATCGGCATCGATCCGGCGACGGTCGAGGACGTTATCATCACCCATATGCATTACGATCATGCCGGCGGGCTCGACCTATTCCCCAACGCGATCTTCCATATCCAGGATCGCGAGATGGGCTTCTGCACCGGCCGGCCGATGTGCCATCACGCCTTCAGCCATTCGCTCGCGGTCGACGACGTGATCGGCATGGTGCGACGGCTCTTTGCCGGCCGCGTGCGCTTTCATGACGGCGATGAGGAGCTTTCGCCGGGCCTCAGCCTCCATTTCATCGGCGGGCACACGATGGGTCTGCAAAGCGTGCGCGTGGTGACGCGGCGCGGCGCCGTCGTGCTCGCTTCCGACGCGGCGCATCTCTACGCGCATCTCGATCAAGGCCGCGCTTATCCCGTCGTCTATAATGTCGCCGAGATGCTTGACGGCCATCGCAAGCTGCTGCGGCTCGCCGCCTCGCCGCGCCACATCGTGCCGGGCCACGATCCGCTGGTCGCGAAATACTATCCCGCGGCGCGCGCCGGTGTCGAAGGCGTGGTTCTGCGGCTCGATGTCGAACCCCAGCTTCAAGAAGCAGGGCGCTAAGCGACCAATTTCTAAGCGCCGAGGCTCTTCGACGCCATCTCGTAGGTATTTTTGCTCAGCGACGGCCGCGCCAGCACGCGTTCGAGCTCGCGTTTCATCAGCGCCTGCCGCGCCGTGTCGTGGCGCCGCCACTGGCCGAGCGGCTGGATGAGGCGCGAGGCCATCAGCGGATTGAGCGGGTCGAGCGTGATCACCTGATCGGCGAGGAAGGCATAACCCGCACCACTCGCATCGTGGAAGCGCAGCTGGTTGGCTTGGGTGAAGGCGCCGACCAGCGAGCGCATGCGGTTCGGATTCTTGATGGTGAAGGCGGGATGATGGGTCAGCTCCTTGACGCGCGCGAGGGTGCTGGGCAGCGACGACAGCGCTTGCAGGCTGAACCATTTGTCGGTCACGAGCTCGTCGGCCTTCCAGCGCTCGTAGAATTTCGCGAGCGCTTCGCCGCGCGCCGGGTCGTCGAATTCGTTCAGCACGGAGAGCGCCGCCAGCACATCGGTCATGTTGGTGCCGTTGTCGAATTGCGCCTTGGCGCGCGTCACGCCGGCCGCGCCGCCGCCGAGCGCAAGGTAGCCGAGCGCGACGTTGCGCAACGCCCGCCTGCCGATGGCCGCGCCATCGACGCTGTAGGTGCCGCGTTCGGTCAGCCGCTCGTAAAGCGCATCGAATTCGCCCTGGAGCGCGACGCCGATCTGGCACCTGGCGAAATCGCGCGCCGCATGGATTGCGTCGACATCCACGACCTCCATCTGATCGGCGAGAAAAGATTCCGACGGCAGGCTCAACGCCTCGGCGGCAAAAGCGGGATCCTTTTCGCCCGCGGCGAGGGTGCGCCTCATCTGCGTCACCAGCTCGGGATCGAGCGATAGCTTGTCGCCGCGCCGATAAGCCGCGACCATCTCGAGCAAGAGATGCGTTGCAACCTGCTGTCCCGCTTCCCAGCGCGCGAAGGGATCGGTGTCGTTGAGGGCGAGGAACTGCTGCCGCGCCAGCGGCACGTTCTTGAGCTTCACCGGCGCCGAGAAACGCCGCAGCAGCGACGGGGTCGGCTGGCTC
>DATGLO010000091.1:0-4010 GCA_035294105.1 Allostellaceae bacterium | reverse complement strand
GGCGTGCCGTCGGCTTCGCAGATCGGCGAGTCCGCGTAGCGATAGCCAAGTTGCAGGCCCATGGTGCGGAACTCGCGGCCGATCTGCGCGACGAGCTGCGCGCCGATCCGCGCCCGCAGCGCCTCGCCGACAGCGCCTCGTTCCTCGAGCGCGCTCAGGCCCTCGCCCCAGCCGCTTTGCAGCGCGTGGAATTGCGTGGCGCTGCCGACGGCGCGCTGGCCGACGGGGCGACGCTCGCGATCGTAGCTCGCGAGCAGGCGCGGGCCGCCCCAGCCTTGGATCGTCGCCGCGAGTTTCCAGCCGAGATCGACGGCGTCGCCGAGCCCCGTATTCATGCCGAGCGCGCCGGTCGGCGATACTTGATGCACGGCGTCGCCGGCGAGGAAGATGCGGCCGCGGCCGTAGCTCTCGGCGACGACGCTCTGTCGCCGCCACACATTGATGTCGACCCAGTCGAGGGCGATATCGCGGCCGAGCGCGCGGCGCAGATAAGCGGCTTTATCGACGCTTTCGACGGTGGTGTCGCCGCCCGTCTCGTTGACCATCAACCGCCACAGCGCGTTCTTCGGATCGATGATGCGGAGATTGGCCCAGACGCCGCCGCGATCGACTGGGACGAAGAAAGTACCGGGCTCTTTGCCGCAGATCTCCAACAACCGCGGCGCGCGAAAAAACATGTTCACGGCGTGACCGAGGAGGCCTTGTCCCGTCAAAGCGATGCCGAGCGCCCGCCGCACCGTGCTGCCGGCGCCGTCGCAGCCGATGACGTAATCGGCCGCGATGATCCGGCGCTCGCTCCTCGCCCGATCGATCACCGTCGCGCGAAGGCCGTGCGCGGTTTCTTCGAGTGCCTCGAAACGGCAGCCATAGCGCAGCGCGACATGCGGGAACGAGCGCGCGAAGCGTTGCAGGATCGGATCGAACCAATGCTGCGAGCAAGTTTGCGTGTATTCCGGCGAATGCTCCGAGGCGCGCACCCGGCGCGGCGGGCGCTTGACGCGGCCGAGCTCGTAGCCGCCGAGCGTCGTCACGAACACGACGTCCTTCGGCCAGTCGAGCGGGAAGGGCGTGTCGAGCACCTGCTCGGCAATGCCCCAGCGGCGGCAAAACTCCATCGACCGCGTGTTGACCTCGTTCATCTTCGGCGTTTTGACGACGCCGTCGCCCTGCTCGATCAGCAGGCAGCGAACGCCTTGCCAGCCGAGCTCCGCCGCGAGGGCGAGCCCCACGGGCCCGCCGCCGACGATCAGCACCGGTACGCGCTCGTCCATCGCGTTCATCGCCGCCAGCCTAGCGCCGGCGCAACCGCGGCGTCATCGCCGGCCGCGGCGCGGCGCCGCTTTATTTTGTCCGCTCGATATTTCATGCGCTCGATATTTTCTTCGCCCGATCCGGCGGAGGCGCGCAAGCCGGCCTCGCGCCGCGCGCCGCGGCGCCCTATATGACGGAAGATGAGCAAGCTTGGCATTGCCGTGGCGGCGGCGCTCGCGATCGCGGCGATGGGAGTCGCTTGGCAGGCCTGGCGCTCGATGGCGGATGTCGAGATCGGCACCGCCGGCACGATCGCGATGATCCTCGGCGCGCTGGCGACGATCGGCCTGGGCGGCGGTTTGGTGGCGCTGCTCTTCATCAGCAACCGGCGCGGCTTCGATGATGCCGCCGGCGGCCGGCCCGAGGTTAAAGATCGCGAGCGCCCGGATTGAGGGTGCGGCGTACCCGGAACGATCGTAATTTCACTCGCCGCCACGCTACCGGATTAAGGGTGCGGCATCCCCAGAACGATAGTATTTCACCCGCCGCCACGCTATAAGACGGAACCGAATGATCGCTTGATCACTAACCGACGAGGGGGGCAGCCCGGAAATGGCTGAGATTCGTCAAGGCAAGGGGGATGGGGCGGGGCGGCGGCGGCGGACGATTCGCGAGCACGGTCCCGATCCGGTGGATGTGCACGTCGGGCGCCGGCTGCGCCAGGCGCGGTTTCTCGCCGGCATGAGTCAGGAAGAGCTGGGCGCCGGCATCGGAGTGTCGTTCCAGGCGGTGCAGAAATACGAGCATGGCGAGAATCGGCTGAGCGCCAGCCGTCTTTATAAAGCGGCGCGGCTCTTGGACCGGCCGGTGTCGTTCTTCTTCGAAGAGCTGGGCGGCGAGACCGCGGCGGCCGGCTCGAGCAAGGGCTTCACCCGCGAGGAGATCGAGCTGGTGCGCCATTTCCGCCTCATCCCGAGCGAAGAGGTGCGCGAGCATCTGTTGCAGATGACCAAGCGCATCGGCGGCCTCGAAGGCGGCGGCGGCAAATCGGCTTGAGGCGGCGGCGTCGCGCGGCGCGCAGCGGCGACGCATCGCGCCGCTTTTGTTATCGCCGCGCGCTTGCGCTAGAACCCATTCCGAGAGCCGAATCCGGTTGCGTAGGATCATCCCCTTTATCGTCATTGCCGGTCTTGTCCCGGCAATCCATGGGACGACCCGTTCACACAGCTCTTCGCGCGTGAACCCGAAGGGCACGGCCGCGAAGAGCGGCCGCGCGGGTCGTCCGGAACAAGTCCGCGGGTGACGTGATAAGTGGACCGGTTCGATATACAGGAGTCGGTTCGGCGCGATGTCGACTTTTCGCGAGGGACAGAATGGTGCGAACGTTATCGGCGCTGCTGGCATGCGGCGCGCTTGCGGTGGGAATGGCGGCGGCGGCGCCGGCGCGCGCGCTCGACCAGGTGACCTTCGGCACCGATTGGCAGGCCGAGGCCGAGCATGGCGGCTATTATCAGGCGCTCGCCACCGGCATCTACGAGAGATACGGGCTGAAGGTGACGCTGCGCCAGGGCGGGCCGCAGGTCAACCAGACGCAGCTCTTGGCCGCCGGCCGCTTGGATTTCGACGAGGCGCCGGCCTCGTTCAACGCGATGAATTTCGTCAAAGAGAAAATCCCGATGGTCGCGGTCGCGGCCTTCTTCCAGAAGGACCCGTCGGTGCTGATCGCGCATCCCGGCGTCGGCAACGACAGCCTCGCCGCGCTCAAAGGCAAGCCGATCATGATCGGCGCCGACACCCGCGTCGGCTGGTGGCTCTTCTTGAAGGCGAAGTTCGGCTATAGCGACAGCCAGATCCGCCCCTACAATTTCAACATGGCGCCGTTCCTCGCCGACAAGAACGCGATCCAGCAGGGCTATCTGACCAGCGAGCCGTTCCTCATCGAGAAAGAAGGCCATGTCAAGCCGGTGGTGTTCCTGCTCGCCGATTACGGCTACAGCAGCTACGGCTCGATCATCGAGACCTCGCAAAAGCTGATCGATCAAAAGCCCGATCTGGTGCAGCGCTTCGTCAACGCCAGCATCGAGGGCTGGTATTCCTATCTCTATGGCGATCCGTCGCCGGCGAACAAGCTGATCAAGGCCGACAATCCCGAAGAGACCGACGATCTCCTCCAATACGCGCACGACACGATGAAGGCGCAAGGCATCGTCGACAGCGGCGATTCGAAGCAGCTCGGCATCGGCGCGATGACCGACGCGCGCTGGCGGGATTTCTTCGCCGTGATGTCGGGCGAAGGCCTCTATCCCAAGGACATGGCGTGGCAGCAAGGCTACACCACGCGCTTCGTCGACCGCCGCGTCGGGATGAGCGCGCAGAGTCCAGCGACCAAGCCATAAGCCCCTCTCCCATGAAATGGGAGAGGGTGGCGATTGCGGAGCAATCGGCGGGTGAGGGGTTACGCCACCCGCCGCCGCTTCACGGCGCGGGCGAGCGCGTCGTTGATGCGCGTTTGCCAGCCGTGGCCGTGAGGGATAGGACGACCGGAAGAGTTGGTATATCCTCACGCCCATGCTCCCCCTGATCGAAGCCAGGAAAGCCGAGATCGCCGCCCTCTGCCGCCGGCATCGCGTGCGCCGGCTCGATGTCTTCGGCTCGGCCGTGCGCGCCGCCGATTTCGATCCCGCCGAGAGCGATATCGATTTCCTGGTCGAGTTCGAGCCCTTGGCGCCGCCGGCCTATGCCGACAGCTATTTCGGCTT
>DATGLO010000090.1:0-2054 GCA_035294105.1 Allostellaceae bacterium | reverse complement strand
CCTCGTCATCAAGCTCGGCGCGCTGGGCGATTTCGTGCAGGCGATGGGTCCGGCGGCGATCCGCGCGCATCACGCGGACGCCACGATCACGCTTCTCACCTCCGCGGCTTTTTACGAACTGGCGCGGGCCGCGCCTTATTTCGACGAGGTATGGATCGACCAGCAGCCGCGCCGCTTCGATCTGGGCGGCTGGCTGCGGTTGCGCGCTGCGTTGCGCGGAGGGCATTTCGATCGCGTCTACGATCTCCAGACCTCGGCGCGCTCGAGCTTTTACTTTCATCTCATGAAACCGCGCGCGCCGGAATGGTCGGGGATTGCGCGCGGCGCCTCCCATCCCCATGCCAATGCCGCGCGCGATTTCATGCACACCTTCGAGCGCCAGGCGGATCAGCTGGCGATGGCGGGAATCGGCGAGGTTCGGGCGCCCGATCTTTCTTGGGCACAGGCCGATATCGGCCGCTTCAACCTGGCGCTGCCGATGATGTTGCTGGTGCCGGGCGGCGCCGCGCACCGGCTCGAGAAACGCTGGCCGGCCGGGCGCTATGCCCAGCTTGCGGGGTTGATCGCGCGGCGCGGCGTAACGCCCGTCGTGATCGGCGGGCCGGACGAGCGGGTGGCAGGGCACGAGATTGCGCGTGAAGTTCCGGCGGCGCGCGACCTCACCGGCCAGACGAGCTTTGCCGAGGTCGTCGGCCTCGGCGCCGCGGCGCGCTACGCCGTCGGAAACGATACCGGGCCGATGCACCTCATCGTCGCCGCCGGCTGCCCGGCGACGGTGCTTTATTCGGCCGCCTCCGACCCGGCTTTGACTCAGCCGCGCGGACCGGGCGGCGTCGCGATCCTGCGCCGCGATGATCTCGCCGCATTAACCCTCGATGAGGTTGCCGCGACCCTGCCGTTCGTATAAACCGCTCGCAATGGCCGCTGACCCCAACGCCCAAATCGCGATAACCCTGCCCGACGGCTCGGTGCGCCATTTCGCGCGCGGCACCACCGGGGGCGAGATTGCGGCAGCCATCGGTCCGGGCCTCGCCAAGGCTGCGGTTGCGGTGAAGATCGATGGTGCGGAAAAAGACCTCAGCCGGCCGATCGAGCAGGACGCCAAGCTCGCGATCCTGACGCGCGACGCGCCCGAGGCGCTCGAGATTATCCGCCACGACGCCGCGCATGTGATGGCCGAGGCGGTGAAAGAGCTTTATCCCGAGACGCAGGTCACTTTCGGCCCGGCGACCGATACTGGCTTCTATTACGACTTTGCGCGCGCAACGCCGTTCACGCCTGAAGACCTCGCCAAGATCGAGCTGCGCATGCACGAGATCGTCGATCGCGACGAGAAGATCACGCGCGAGGAATGGGAACGCGATCGCGCGGTCGCGTTCTTTGCCGAGCTGGGCGAGAAATACAAAGCCGAATGGATCCACGAAATCCCGAAGGACGAGGCGATCAGCCTTTATCGCCAGGGCAATTTCGTCGATCTTTGCGCCGGGCCGCATCTGCCCTCGACGGGCAAGCTCGGCCATGCGTTCAAGCTGATGAAGGTCGCGGGCGCTTATTGGCGCGGCGATGCGCGCAACGCGCAGCTGCAGCGCGTTTACGGCACCGCCTGGGCGAACGACAAAGAGCTGAAACAATATCTCTTCCAATTGGAAGAGGCGGAGAAGCGCGACCATCGCCGCTTGGGGCGCGAGCTCGGCCTTTTCCATCAGCAGGAAGAGGCGACCGGCAGCGTTTTCTGGCATCCCAAAGGCTGGACGCTCTATCGCACGATCGAGAATTATATTCGCCGCCGCATCGAGGCCGCCGGCTATGTCGAGGTGAAGACGCCGCAGCTTGTCGACCGCTCGCTCTGGGAAGCCTCGGGCCATTGGGAAAAATTCCGCGAGCATATGTTCACCATCGAGGACGAAGGCGATAAGCGTGTCCTCGCGGTGAAGCCGATGAATTGCCCCTGCCATGTGCAGATTTTCCGCCAGGGGCTGCATTCCTATCGCGAGCTGCCGCTCCGGATGGCCGAGTTCGGCTCGTGTCATCGCAACGAGCCGTCGGGCGCGCTG
>DATGLO010000089.1:0-2194 GCA_035294105.1 Allostellaceae bacterium | reverse complement strand
GACGATGATGATCTGCTGCTCGGGCTCGAAGACCGACAAGCTCGTCCTCGACCTCTGAAGGGGTTCCACCCGAATCGCCGCCGGTTGCGGTATCCGCCTGTCGGCTCTAGGCTTTTCGGCCTGCCGTGAGTTTTTCAGAGTGCTCGGAAACCGTAGCCGTGCCTTATCTCAGCACCCGCGATCGCCGCCAGCCGCCCGAGCGCGTTGCGTTCGAGGCGGTGTTGTGCGACGGGCTCGCGCATGACGGCGGGCTTTATCTGCCGGTCGAGTGGCCGCAATTGTCGGCGGCCGATCTCAAAGCGCTGCGCGGCAAGAGCTACGCCGAGATCGCGACGCGCGTCACCGCGCCCTTTCTCGACGGCATTATCGCGCCGCGGGAGTGGGAGCGCATGGTCGCCGCGGCTTATGCCGCGTTCGACGATCCCGAGATCGCGCCGCTGAAATCGCTGGGCGACGGCTTCTGGCTGATGGAGCTGTTCCACGGGCCGACCTTGGCCTTCAAGGATTACGCGCTCCAACTCGTCGGCAAGCTCTTCGAATATGTGCTGGAGCAGCGCCGCGCGCGCGTCACCATCATCGGCGCGACCTCAGGCGATACGGGCTCGGCGGCGATCGCCGGCTGCAGCGGCGCCGCCCTCGTCGACATCTTCATGCTCTATCCTAAGGGCCGCATCTCCGAGGCGCAGCGGCGGCAGATGACCACCGTTGCGGCGCCGAACGTCCATGCGATCGCGATCGACGGCACCTTCGACGATTGCCAGGACCTGGTGAAGGCGATGTTCGCCGACGCGCCGTTCCGCCGCGATCTGAACCTTTCCGCCGTCAACTCTATTAACTGGGCTAGGATCATGGCCCAGACCGTCTACTACGTCGCGGCGGCCGTCGCGCTCGGCGCTCCCGAACGAAGCATCGGCTTTGCCGTTCCGACCGGCAATTTCGGCAACGTCTTCGCCTGCCATGCCGCGCGGCGGATGGGCGTGCCGATCTCCGAGATCGTCATCGGCACCAACCGCAACGACATCCTCACGCGCTTTTTCGAGACCGGCCGCATGACCATGGGCACGGTCGAGGCGTCGCTCTCGCCGAGCATGGATATCCAGGTCGCGTCGAACTTCGAGCGTTTCTACTACGAGCTGAAGCGCGGCGATGCTGCTGCGGTCGCCGACGGCGTCGCCGAATTCAGGAAGACCGGCACCTTGCCGATAAGCCCGGCCGAGTGGCAGACGGCGCGGCAGGCCTTCGCCGCGGCCCGCCTCGACGATGCCGGCACCTTGGCCGAAATCAAGGCGACTTATGAAGCCAGCGCCATCGTGCTCGATCCGCACAGCGCCATCGCCGTCGCCGCGGCCAAGGCCAAGCGCCGCGATCCCAATCTGGCGATGGTCGCGCTCGCGACCGCGCATCCGGCGAAATTCCCCGAGGCGGTCACGCGCGCGACCGGCCGCCAGCCCGAAGTGCCGGCGCGGCTTGCGCAAATTATGCGCCTCGCCGAGCGGGCGCCGTCCCTGCCCAACGAATTGCGTGCGGTCGAGGATTACGTGCGCCGGCACGCCCGCGCCGCGCAGAAAGTCGCTGCATCATGAGCGTCCAGGTCACGCAGCTCGCCAACGGCATGCGCGTCCTCACCGACCGCATGGACTCGGTCGAGACGGTGTCGATCGGCGTCTGGGTCAATGTCGGCACGCGCCACGAGCCGGCGGCGATCAACGGCGTCGCGCATCTCTTGGAGCACATGGCGTTCAAGGGCACCGAGAAGCGCACCGCGCTCGATATCGCCGCCGAGATCGAAGCGGTCGGCGGCCACGTCAATGCCTATACCTCGCGCGAGCACACCGCCTATTACGCGAAGGTGCTGAAGGCCGATGTCGGCCTCGCCGTCGATATCCTCGCCGATATTCTGCAGCATTCGACTTTCGATGCGGCCGAGCTCGAGCGCGAGCGCACGGTCATCTTGCAAGAGCTCGGCCAGGCGCAGGATACGCCCGACGACATCATCTACGATCTCTTCCAGGAGACCGCTTTCCCCGACCAGCCGATGGGCCAGCCGGTCCTGGGCCGCGCCGAGATCATCAAGACGATGCAGCGCGAGTCGATCGCCGGCTATATGCAAGGCACCTATGCGGCGCCGGGCATGCTGCTGGTCGCGGCGGGAAACGTAGCGCATGACGCGCTGGTCGCGCTCGCGGAGCATGCC
>DATGLO010000088.1:0-5606 GCA_035294105.1 Allostellaceae bacterium | reverse complement strand
ATTCGGGGTTGCGAAAGCCGGGCTTCGCATAGCGCAGCGGCGCGCCGTCGAAGGTCGTGACACTCCCGCCCGCCGCCTCGACAATGGCCTGTCCCGCGGCGGTGTCCCATTCCATCGTCGGACCGAAGCGCGGGTAAAGATCGGCCGAGCCCTCGGCAACGAGGCAGAATTTCGCCGCGCTGCCGCCGATCCGCTTTTGCGCATGAGGAATGCCGGCGACGTAAGCGGCGAGCTGGGCATTGTTGGCGTGCGAGCGGCTATGAGCGATGACGGCGCCGCTCGCAGGCACCGGCCGCGCTGCGATCGGCACGGGTCCGGAATCCTGCTCCTGACGCGTCGCCGTGCCGATACCCGCGGCCGCATAGGTGACCTCGGTCACCGGCAGATGGATCACGCCCAGCACGGCACGATCGCCGGCGATCAGGCCGATATTGGTCGTGAACTCGCCGTTCTTGGCGACGAATTCGCGCGTACCGTCGAGCGGATCGACCAACCAGAAGCGCGCCGCGGTTTGCGGCAAGCCGCGCTCGGCCATTTCCTCCGCGATGATGGGAATCTCCGGCGCGAGCTTGGCGAGAATTTCGATGATGATCGCTTCGGCACGCTCGTCCGCTTCGGTGACCGGCGAGGCGTCGGCCTTCTTTCGCACATCGAATGGAGACTTATAGACCTCCATGATCGCGACCGCGGCCGCGCGGGCGGCGCGCCGCGCGCCCTCGAGCAACTCACGCAATTCGGCATCCATTGCGTTAGCATAGCCGCAATGGAGCGGATTTGACATGAGATCACGAACGCGATGTGCGGCCGCTATCTCCTGAAGACGGCGCCGGAAGAATTGGCGCGGCTATTCGGGTTTCTCGAGCGGCCCAATTTTGCCGCCCATTACAACATCGCGCCGACGCAAGAAGTGCCGGTGATCCGCCAGCGCCGCCAGCCGGCGGGCGAGCGCAGCCTTGCCGCGTTGCGCTGGGGACTGGTCGCGCCTTGGGCCGACAATCCGAAGGCCGGCCCGCCGTTGATCAATGCGCGCGCCGAAAGCCTGCTCGAGAAGCCGACATTTCGCGGCGCATTCCAAAGGCGCCGCTGCCTCGTGCCGGCCGATGGCTACTATCAGTGGCGCGAAGGCGATGCGACGAAGCAGCCTTATCTCGTCGCGCGACGCGACCGCGCGCCTTTCGCCTTCGCCGGAATTTGGGAGCGTTGGGGATCGCGGCATGATCCCGCGGCCGCGCTCGACAGCTTTGCCATCATCACCACCGACGCCAACGACTTTCTCTCGTCGTTTCATCACCGCATGCCCGTCGTGCTACCGGCGGACGGCTATGCCAAATGGCTCGATCCCGATGCCGACGGCGAGAGCGTGCTCGATCTCCTTGCGCCCTCGCCGAATGATTTGCTCGAAGCGGTGCCGCTCGGTAAAGCGGTCAACTCCAATCGTGCGGATGGGCCGGAATTGTTGGAGCCGGCTGGGCCGGCTGAGGTTTGGCGCGGCGCCTAGAGTCAGCCGCTCTTGCGCAGCGCCGCGATGTCCTTGCGCAGGGAATCGATGTCCGTGGCACCCGGAATGAGCGTATCGCCGATGATGATCGCCGGCGTACCCTGGATGTTGAGGGAGTCGGCGAGGGCGTAATTCTTGTCGATGAGCTTGTCCGTCGCAGCCGCGGTCATGTCGGCTTTCAGCTTGGTCATGTCGAGCCCGATCGAAGCGGCGACGCTCAAGACCGTAGCGTCATCGATATTGCCCTTGGTCGCCATCATCGCACGGTGGAATTCGGCGTATTTGCCTTGCTTTTCTGCCGCGAGGGCGACGTGCGTCGCATAGACGGACGCCTCGCCGAGGATCGGAAATTCCTTGTAAACGATACGCAGCTTGCCGTCTTCCTTGAGCAGGGCATCGAGCGCAGGCTCGACCTCTTTGCAATAGGGGCAGCGATAATCGAAGAATTCGACCAGCGTGACGTCGCCTTTCGGATTGCCTTGCACCAGGTCGTCCGGATCATCGATGAGCTCTTTTCGCTTGCTGATGATGGTGCGACGCGATTGCTCGGCGGCATTGGCGTCGGCCTGTTGCTGCCCTGCTTTCAGCGCGTCGAGAACGACATCGGGATGGTTCATGAGGTAGTCGTGGATCGCTCGATCGAGCGCCGCTCTGTCCTGCGGCATGGCGCTCGACGGCGGCGGCGAGCTGTCGGCGGCGGCCAGGCGCGGCATAAGTGCCGAGCTTGCCAGCGCGAAAACAAGCACCGACAGCGCCCCAATAGCCGCGCGACGGATCGCGACGCGAAAGGTCATTGATTGGTCGCTTCGCTCTGCTCGCGTTTGGCGTCGGCGAGAAGGTCCTGCGCGCGCTGGCGCTGCGGGCCGGGCGGCAGCAATTGCTGTGCCCGCTGCGCCTGGTCGATCGCCTGGCGATAATCGCCGGTCGCCATGTTCTGCTCGGCGATCGCCAGCGCCGCCATACCGATATCGCCGCCGCGGCCATAAGCGATGGCGAGCTCGCGCCAGGCATCGGGATTGTCGCTCTCGACGTTGATCGCGTTGTTCAGCTCGTCTTTAGCGGCGGCAAGATATTTCGGATTATCGGTTTCGAGCTGAACTTGCGCGAGCTCGATATTGAGCAGCGGCTCGTTCGGCGCGAGCTGAACCGACCGCGTATAGGGGGCGACAGCGTCGGCGACGCGGCCGTTTTCGAACAGCATCTGCCCTTTCAATTCGTCGTAATAGGGATTGTTCGGATAATCCTTGATCAGACCGTCGATGATCGGCACGGCGTGAGCGAGATCGGGAATGCGGTAATAGGCGATGGCCCGGGCATAGCGCGCCGGCTCGGAATCATCGGAGGCCGGAATCGACGCCAGCACCTGCGATGGCGCGCCGAGGAACGCGCCGAGCTTTGCCTTCATGAGCTTGAACTGCGTCACCCATTCCGGCGGGTCCGGGTTGTTCGAATAAGGCGATTGGGCGACATGCTCGCGCACGTAGTTGATGCGTTCCTCGGTGAGCGGGTGATCGATTAGATATGGATCCTGATGTTGCGCGGTGAGGAGCTCCTCCTGTTCGAGGATCTCGAAGAACTGCAGGAGCCCACGCGCCGATTGATGGGTGCGATCGAGGAATTTCAATGCCGCCTGGTCGGCGGAAGCTTCGATCGTCACCGAATTCTGCAAGAAGGCGCGCTGGCCGACGCTTTGGCCGGCAAGGACGCCGGCACCCCCGCCATTGCCGTGGCCCATGGCGGTCGCGGCGCCGCCCAGCACCATGCCGATGACGCTCTCGATCATCGCGTTCTTCATCATCTGCGTCTTGCGCGCCAGATGCCCGCCGGCAATGTGGCCGGTTTCGTGGGCCATGATGCCGATCAGCTGGTTCGGGCTGCTCGCGCGCATGATCGTGCCGCTGTTCATGAAAATATTCTGGCCGCCGGCGACAAACGAGTTGAGCGTCGGATCGTTGATGACGTAAACGTGAACCGCGTCGGGCTCGAGTCCGGCCGCCTTCCAGATCGGCGTCATCCAGACACGAAGATAGTGCTCCATCTCCGCGTCGCGTAGGAAGTTGATCGAGTCGTCATCCGCCCGCGCGCGCTGCACGAAGCCGGTGCAAAGCACGAATCCAATGCATAGAATGCGGAGCCACATGCACATTTCGGAACAATCCTACCACAAATCCGCTATTACCATGATCCTATCGCCGGAGCGTCGTCAACCTCGTGGTCCGACTCCTGCATTCGCACGCACTCGCCGCAGGTATTTTGCGAATGTTTCCACGAGCGCCGCGCCATGACCGTCAAGCTGTCGCGGCGCGCGTTGGTGCCGCCTTTTATCGCGATGGATGTGTTGCGCGAGGCCAACGAGCGCGCCGCGGCGGGCGCCGACGTGATCCATCTCGAAGTCGGGCAACCGTCGACGCCGGCGCCCCGGCGCGTCTTGGCGGCGGCCGAAGCGGCGCTTCGCCGCGAGGTGCTCGGCTATACCGACGCGCTCGGTTTGCCGCCCTTGCGCGAGGCGATCGCGCGGCATTATCGCGCGGCCTACGACGCGACGATCGATCCGGCGCGGATCGTCGTCACGACCGGTTCTTCGGCGGGCTTTATTCTCGCCTTTCTCGCCGCGTTCGACGCCGGCGACCGGGTCGCGCTCGCCGCGCCGTCCTATCCCGCTTATCGCAATATTCTCGAAGCGCTCGACCTCGTCGCGCTCGAATTGCCGGCGGGCCCGGCGCAACATTATCAGGCGAGCGTCGATCTTCTGCGCGCGCATGAGCGCATCGACGGCTTGATTATCGCCAGCCCCGCCAATCCGACCGGCAGCATGATCGATCCGGTTAGCTTTGCGGCAATTGCCGCTTATTGCGAGAGCGCGGGCATTCGCCTCATCTCGGACGAGATTTATCACGGCATTACCTACGATCGGCCGGCCGCCACCGCCGCGAATCTCAGCGCCGACGCGATCATCGTCAACAGCTTCTCGAAATACTATTCGATGACCGGCTGGCGCATCGGCTGGATCGTCGTGCCCGATGCGATGCTGCGGGCGATCGAATGCCTCGCGCAAAATCTCTTCATCTCGCCGCCGAGCCTCGCGCAGCACGCCGCGCTCGAGGCTTTCGCGGCGCAGGACGAACTTGAAGCGAATTGTCGGCGCTACGCCGAAAATCGCGCGCTGTTGCTCGAGGAATTGCCGCAGGCAGGTTTCGAGCGTTTCGCGCCGCCCGACGGTGCGTTCTACCTCTATGCCGATATCGCGTCCTTGACCAACGACAGCCGCGATTTCTGCAGCCGGATGCTGCGCGAGATCGGCGTCGCCTGTACGCCCGGGATCGATTTCGATCCCAAGCGTGGGCATGCCACCATGCGCATCTGCTTTGCCGGCGCGACCGCGAACATGGCCGAGGCCGCGCGCCGGCTGAAGAGCTGGAAGCGGTGACGCGTCGTTAGCGGCGCCACCAGCCGCGACGCGGGTTGGCCGCGGGACCGGTGACTTCTTGCGGCGGCGCGACGTTGTAGGCGCTGGGCGCGCGTTCTGCCGCGTTCGCTGGCTCGGGAGTGGGAGGTGGTGCCTCGGGAGGGGGAGCCGGCGTGGGCGTTTCCGGATACGCCGTTTCCTGGCGCGGCGGTTGCGCTTGCTGTTCGGCCGCGGCTTCCTCGCTCGGCGGCGATTCCTCCGCCTCCTCCTGTGCCGGCTCCTGATCGTTCTCGAGAGCATCGAAATCCGGCTCCTCGCCGAATTCTTCGGCCGGTCCTGAATAGCCTGGCTCGCCCGGACGCAACTCCAGTTGCATTCGCGGTGCGCGATCGGCGCCGCCCGGCCCGGACGCGGGATGCGCATCCCCGCCTGGGCCGCGATGGCGGCGCCGCCCGCCGCGGCGCCCACGCCGTCGCCGGCGCCGCTCGCCATCGCCTTGGTCGTTGTTGAACTCCGCCGGCTGCATTTCCTCGGCTTCGTCTCCGCGCGTGACGCCGGGTTCTGCTCTCTCATCGGCGGCGTTCTCGGGCGAGAACTCGGCCTCCAGCGCCGCAGGCGTCATGTATTCGCCGGCGTTAGCGCTTGCACGATCCTGGACTTGCTGATCGCCGGCCGGGCGCTCGCCGCCACGGCCGCGCCGGC
>DATGLO010000087.1:0-9753 GCA_035294105.1 Allostellaceae bacterium | reverse complement strand
CGGCAATGAGGTCGCGGTCGTGGTCTCGGCAATGGCCGGGGTCACCAACCAGCTCGTCGCCTGGACCAATGCGTTCGGCGCGTTGCCCGATCAGCGCGAATACGATGTCGTCGTCGCGTCGGGCGAGCAGGTGACCGCGGGACTGACGGCGCTCGCCTTGCGCGAGCTTGGCCTAACATCGCGCTCGTTCCTCGGCTGGCAAGTGCCGATCGAGACGGACGACGCGCATGGCAAAGCGCGCATCGCCGCGATTCCGACCGCGGCGCTCGAAGCCTCCCTCGCGATCGGCGAGATCCCGGTCGTCGCCGGCTTCCAGGGCATCGCGCCCGGGATGCGCGTCTCGACCTTGGGCCGCGGCGGCTCCGATACGTCCGCGGTCGCGCTCGCCGCGGCTTTGCAGGCGGAGCGCTGCGACATCTTCACCGATGTCGACGGCGTCTATACGACCGATCCGCGCATCGTTGCGAAGGCCAAGAAGCTCGATAAAATCACCTACGAAGAAATGCTCGAAATGGCGTCGCTGGGGGCCAAGGTGCTGCAGACGCGCTCGGTCGAGCTGGCAATGAACCACCGGGTCCGCGTACAGGTGCTGTCGAGCTTCACCGATACACCCGGAACCCTGGTCGTGAACGAGGACGAGATCGTGGAACAGCAAGTCGTGAGCGGAATCGCTTACAGCCGCGACGAGGCCAAGGTGACGCTCGTCAAGGTTCCCGACCGGCCGGGCGTTGCCGCCGCGATCTTCGGCCCGCTCGCCGACGGCGCGGTCAATGTCGACATGATCGTGCAAAACATCGCCGAAGACGGCACGACTGACCTGACCTTCACCGTCACCAAGGCCGATCTCGCGCGCACGGTGAAGACGCTCGAGGAAAGCCGCGGCAAGCTCGGCTTCAAAGAGCTGAAGCCCGATCCCAATGTGGTCAAGATCTCGGTGATCGGCGTCGGCATGCGCAGCCATGCCGGCGTCGCGCAGCTCATGTTCAGGACGCTCGCCGAGAAAGGCATCAACATTCAGGTGATCTCGACCTCGGAGATCAAGGTCAGCGTTCTCGTCGCCGAGGAATATACCGAGCTCGCCTTGCGCGCCCTCCACACCGCTTACGGTCTCGATGTATGACCGCGGGCGCCGAGCCTCGCAACGACATTAATCCCGCGCCGTTTGCGGCCGCTTGCAGCGACAGCGCGGCGCGGGACCTGCTCGACCGCTTGTGGCGGCGGGGCGCCGAATTCCTCGGCTGCGAGCTGGCGATCATGGGCGGCGCGATGACCTGGGTCAGCGAGCGCAACCTCGTCGCGGCGATCTCGAATGGCGGCGGCTTCGGCGTGATTGCCTGCGGCGCGATGAACCCGACGCAGCTCGACGCCGAGATCGCGGCGACGCGCGAGCGCACGGACCGGCCCTTCGGCGTCAACCTCATCAACATGCATCCGGAGCTCGCGGCGCTGATCGCGGTCTGCGCCAAGCGCGGCGTCGGCCATATCGTGCTCGCCGGCGGCTTGCCGACGGCCGGTACCGTGACGCGCATCAAGGAGGCCGGGGCCAAGCTCTTATGCTTCGCGCCGGCGCTCGTGATCGCGAAAAAACTCGTGCGCATGGGCGCCGACGCCATCGTCATCGAGGGGATGGAGGCGGGCGGGCATATCGGGCCGGTCTCGACCAGCGTCTTGGCGCAAGAGATCCTGCCGTCGCTGCGCGACGTGCCGGTTTTCGTCGCCGGCGGCATCGGCCGCGGCGAAGCGATCGCCTCCTATCTCGAAATGGGCGCGTCGGGTGTCCAGCTTGGCACGCGTTTCGTTTGCGCGCGCGAATCGATCGCGCATCGCCGCTTTAAGCAAGCCTTCCTGCGCGCCGGCGCGCGCGATGCCGTGCCCTCGGTGCAGATCGATCCGCGCTTTCCCGTCATCCCGGTGCGGGCGCTCGCCAATGAAGGCACGCAAGCCTTCGCCGATTGTCAGCGCAGCGTCATCGAGCGCTTCAGTCGCGGCGAGCTGTCGCGCGAGAATGCCCAGCTCGAGATCGAGCATTTCTGGGCCGGCGCGCTCCGCCGCGCCGTCATCGACGGCGACGTCGAGCGCGGCTCGCTGATGGCGGGCCAGAGCGTCGGCTTCGTCACACGCGAGCAATCGACGCGTGAGATACTCGAAGAGTTGGTGGCCGAAGCCGTCGCCGCCCTCGGCGCGCGCACGCGCATCGCTTTGGCCGAGCCCCCACCCGTCAGCGACTCCGGCGAATGACCGAAACGGTCCCCTCCTCGCGCCTCGTCCTCCGCCGTCTGCGCGACGTGATGGCGGGGCAGGGGACCGCGCAGGAACGGCTCCAGACCATCGTCCGCATCATCGCCGCCGACATGGTCGCGGAAGTGTGCTCTTGTTACATCATGCGCGCCGGCGAAGTGCTCGAGCTCTTCGCCACCGAAGGTCTGCGTCCCGAGGCCGTCCATCGCACGCGGCTGCGCGTCGGCGAGGGCCTCGTCGGCGTGATCGCCGCCGCGGCACGGCCGATCGCCTTGGCCGACGCCCAATCCCATCCCGATTTCGCCTACCGTCCCGAGACCGGCGAAGAGATTTATCACTCGCTGATGGGCGTGCCGATCCTCAGGAACGGCCGCGTGCTCGGCGTACTGGTCGTGCAGAACCGCACGACGCGCCATTACGACGAAGACGAGATCGAGGCGCTGCAGACGATCGCGATGGTGCTGGCGGAGCTGGTCGCTTCGGGCGAGCTGGTCAATCCTCTGGAGCGGCAGCAGCCGGCCGGCGTCGGCCAATTGCCCTTGAGGATCGAAGGCGCGCGGCTCAATGCCGGCCTTGCGATCGGCCAGGCGGTGCTGCACGAGCCGCGTCTCGTCATCCGCCAGGTCGTTGCCGAGGACACCGCCGCCGAGCTCGACCGGCTGCGGCGCGCGGTCGACGGCATGCATGGCGCCATCGACGAGCTGCTCGAGGCGAGCGATGTCGCGAGCGACGGCGAGCATCGCGATATTCTCGAAACCTATCGCATGTTCGCCGCCGATCTCGGCTGGCTGCAGCGCATTACCGAAGCGATCGAAAGCGGCCTCACCGCCGAGGCGGCGGTGCAAAAGGTGCAGAGCGACATGCGCCTGCGCATGAGCCAGGCGACCGATCCTTATCTGCGCGAGCGGCTTGCCGATCTCGAGGACCTCACCAACCGCCTGCAGCGACACCTTGCGGGCCGGTCATCGACCGCCGCCGCCGCAGAGTTGCCGGAGGAGTTCATCCTCGTCGCGCGCAATATGGGTCCGGCGGAATTCCTCGAATACGACCGCAGACGCTTGAAGGGGCTGGTGCTCGAAGAAAGCTCGCCCAACGCGCATGTCGCAATCGTCGCGCGGGCGCTCGACATCCCGGTCGTCGGCCGTGCCAAGGATGTGCTGGCGCGGGTCGAGCCGGGCGACATCGTCGTCGTCAATGGCGATGAAGGCGCGGTCGTGCTGCGGCCGAACGAAGACGTGATCCAGGCGGTCGAGACGCGGATCAGGATCAAGCTCGGCCAACGCCAGCAATATGAAACGCTGCGCGACCTTCCGGCGGAGAGCAAGGACGGAACGCGCGTCGAGCTGTTGCTCAACGGCGGTCTCTTTATCGACCTGCCTTATCTCGAAGAGACGGGGGCGGCGGGCATCGGCCTCTTCCGCACCGAGCTGCAATTCATGCTGCGCGACACGTTCCCGACCGTGCCGCAACAAGCCTCGATCTATCGCCGCGTGCTCGATCAGGCCGCCCACCGGCCGGTGACCTTCCGCACGCTCGATATCGGCGGTGACAAGGTGTTGCCCTATATGGACAACGCCAGCGCCGACGAGAATCCGGCGATGGGGTGGCGCGCGATCCGCATCTCGCTCGACCGGCCGGCGATGCTGCGCCAGCAATTGCGCGCGCTGATCCGTGCCGCCGCCGGCCGCTCGCTGCGGGTGATGTTCCCGATGGTCGCCGATGTCGGCGAATTCGACAATGCGCGCGAGGTCCTGAACCTCGAGCTCGATCGCCAGCGCAAGGCCGGCGAGACCTTGCCGGCCGAGATCGCGGTCGGCGTGATGCTCGAAGTGCCGGCGCTGATCTGGCAACTGCCGGCTCTCGCCGGGCGCGCCGATTTCATCTCGGTCGGCACCAACGATCTCGTGCAGTTTCTGTTTGCCGCCGATCGCGGCAATCCGCGCCTCGCCGGGCGCTACGACCCGCTCTCGCCGCCGGTGCTGAAGGTGCTCGGCGATATCGCCTCGACCTGCGCGGCGCACCGCCTGCCGGTCACGGTTTGCGGCGAGATGGCGGGCGATCCGCTCGAAGCGATGGTCCTGGTCGGGCTCGGCTATCGCGCGCTGTCCATGGCACCATCCTCGATCGGCCCCGTCAAAGCGATGATTCGCAGCCTCGATGTCGCGGCGCTCGTCGAATTCGTCGCCTCGCTGTCGGATATCGCGACCCACAGCCTGCGCGGCAAATTCCACGACTTTGCGCGCGACCGCGACATTGTCGTGTGACAATGCTGTGGCGGTTGCGGTCGCCCGGCACGCTTGCTAAAAATTAAAAAACTGGCGCGCCGTAACGAGCGCTCAGGGATGGCTAGAAACCGATGCCGCTATTTAGCCGATCGCTCAAGCCGGGGGGCGATGAGGCCGCGCCTGCCGTGAATGCCGAGGCGGAATCCGGCGTACGTCACACGGTCGGCGAGTTGCTGCGCGAGACGCGCGAGAGCTATGGCGGCGAGATCGATCGAATCGCCGAGACATTGCGCATTCGCGCCGCCTATCTCACGGCGATCGAGGAAAGCCAATACGACAAGCTGCCGGGCCCGGTTTATGCCCAGGGTTTCGTGCGCGCTTACGCGGTCCATCTCGGTCTCGACGGCGACGAAGCGATCCGCCGCTTCAAGCAAGAGGTCGAAGGCTTCGAGGTCAGCCGCGATCTGAGCTTCCCGGTGCCGCTCGCCGAGCGCAGCATCCCGGGGGGCACGATGTTGCTCGCCGCATTGATTTTGGCGATTTGCGGTTACGGGCTTTGGTATTACGTCTCGACCGGCGATCGCACGCGTCCCGAGCGTGTCAGCGCCGTGCCGCCCGATATCGTCGCGGCCAGCCAACCGCCGGCGCGGGCACCAGCGCCGGCGACCGCCGCACCGGCGCCTTCCCCCGCATCAGCGCCGGCACCTGCGTCGGCACCGGCGGCCGCACCGGCGCCTTCCACCGCATCGACGCCCGCCAGCGCGGCCGCATCGGCGCCGGCCAGCGCGCCGGCATCCGCTGCGGCGGCAACTGCCGCGCCGCCGCCAGCAGCCGCGGCGCCCTCGGCGATTGCGCCTTCGCCGCCGGCTGCACCTCCCTCGCCGGTTGCGGCGGCTGCGCCATCGCCGAGCCCGGCCTCAGAGTCCGCCGCCGTGGTTTCGCCGCCGGCACCGCCCGCACCGCCGGCGCCGGTTGCGACAGCGGCGCCCCCCGCGCCCGCAGCGCCGCCGGCGTCCGCAGCGCCGCCGCCGCCGCAGACGGTTGCCGCGCCTTCAACCGAGCCGGCGCCGCCCAACAATACCGCTGCGACGGCGCCGCCCGAGCCGCGCATTTTCGGGGCGCCGGCCAATGTTCCGACGCGGATTGTCGTGCATGCGATCAAGGACAGCTGGATCCAGCTGCGCAATGGCGACCAGGTTCTGATGGAGCGCATCCTGCATCCCGGAGATATCGTGCGCATTCCCGACGAGCAGGGGCTGATCCTCAAGACCGGCAACGGCGCCGGCATCGCGTTCGAAGTCGACGGCAAGCTCGGCAAGCCCTTGAGCGGCGCCGTCCGGACGGTGGTGCTTGACGCCGATCGCTTGGCCAGCGGGCATCCGGTTGGGAACCCGCCGGCTGCGAATCGACCCGTCCCGGCTGAAGACCGCGCCTACGACGAACGCTAACAAGCTCGACAAGGCCACCCGCCAGGGTTACGCCCCAGGGTTTCTTGGGGCGGCGAAACGCGCTATATAACCGTTATGCCACAAAGTCTTGATTTTCCGAGGGGCTTGCCATGAGCGTGCGTCCTTACCGCGACATTCAGCGGCGGAAATGCCGGCAGATCCATGTCGGCCCAGTCGCGGTCGGCGGCGATGCCCCGATCACCGTGCAGTCGATGACCAATACCCTGACCCACGACGTCAAGGCGACGGTGGCGCAGATTCAGGCGCTCGAGCGCGCCGGCGCCGACATCGTGCGCGTCTCCTGCCCCGATGAGGAATCCTCCGCAGCGCTCAAGGAGATCATTCCGCAGGTGAATGTGCCGATCGTCGCCGACATCCACTTCCACTATAAGCGCGCCATCGAGGCGGCAAAGAACGGTGCCGCCTGTCTCAGGATCAATCCCGGCAATATCGGCTCGGCCGAGCGCGTCCGCGAGGTCGTCAAAGCGGCGAAGGACCACAATTGCTCGATGCGCATCGGCGTCAACGCCGGCTCATTGGAACGCGATCTCCTCGAGCGCTACGGCGAGCCGTGCCCCGAGGCGATGGTCGAAAGCGCGCTGACCCATGCGAAAATTCTCGAAGACAACGACTTCTTCGAATTCAAGATTTCCTGCAAGGCGTCGGATGTGTTCCTCACCGTCGCCGCCTATCAGCAACTCGCCGAAGCGGTCGACTACCCGCTCCATCTCGGCATCACCGAAGCCGGCGGGCTGATGAGCGGCACGATCAAATCGGCGATCGGCATGGGCTCGCTGCTCTGGGCCGGCATTGGCGACACGATCCGCGTCTCGCTCTCGGCCGATCCGGTCGAGGAGATCAAGGTCGGCTACGACATCCTCAAATCGCTCGGCCTCAGGCGTCACGGCGTTACCGTGATCTCGTGCCCGTCCTGCGCGCGCCAGCAATACGAGGTGATCAAGACCGTCGAGGCGCTCGAAAAGCGCCTCGCGCATATCACCACGCCGATCACGCTCTCGGTCATCGGCTGCGTCGTCAACGGACCGGGCGAGGCGCGCGAGACCGATATCGGCTTCACCGGCGGCGGCAACGGCACGCATCAGGTCTATATCGCCGGTGTCCCGGCGCATCGCCTCAAGGACGAGAGCATCGTCGATCATCTGGTCGACCTCGTCGAGAAAAAGGCCGCCGAGATCGAGGCGGCCAAGGCCAAAGAAAAAGCGGCGGAGCCCGTCGCCTAACCCTGATGGCGGGTCTACAGCCGGTTCGCGGCACTCAGGATCTCCTGCCCGACGCTCATCGCCGGCATCGCGCCGTCATCGACACCGCGCGCCGCATCGCCGAGCGTTACGGCTATCACGAGATCGCGACGCCGATCTTCGAATTCACCGAGGTCTTCGCGCGCCCCATTGGCGAGACCACCGACATCGTCTCGAAAGAGATGTACACCTTCACCGATCGCGGCGGAGAAGAGATCACGCTGCGGCCGGAATACACCGCGGGGATCGTGCGGTCGGTCTTATCGAACGGCCTCACGCAAAGCCTGCCGCTGAAATTCTTCGCTGCGGGACCGATGTTCCGCTACGAGCGGCCGCAGAAAGGCCGCTTCCGGCAATTCCATCAGATCGATGTCGAGCTGATCGGCGCGGCGCGGCCGACGGCGGATATCGAGCTGATTTCCTTGGGCGCCGAAATTCTCGACGCGCTCGGCGTCTTGAAGCACACGGTCTTGGAGCTCAACACCCTCGGCGATGGCGCGAGCCGTAGCGCCTATCGCGCGGCGCTGGTCGAGTTCTACAACGGCCATCGCGCTGATCTGTCGGAAGACAGTCTGCGGCGGCTCGAAGCCAACCCGCTGCGCATCCTCGATTCGAAAGACGAGGGCGACAAGCGGATCAATGCCGGTGCGCCGTCCTTCGCGGATTATCTGACGCCCGAAGCGAAGCAGTTTTTCGACGAGGTGTGCAGGGGTCTCTCGGCGCTCGGCATCGCCTATCAGCTCAACCCGCGCCTCGTGCGCGGCCTCGATTATTACTGCCACACCGCCTTCGAATTCGTGACGACAGCGCTCGGCGCGCAAGGCACCGTGCTGGGCGGCGGGCGCTACGACGGCCTGATGAAGGTGATGGGCGGGCCCGAGACGCCGGGTGTCGGCTGGGCGGCGGGCATCGAGCGTCTGGCGCTATTGATCGAAGAACCGCCGCCGCCGCCGCGCGCGATCGCGCTGGTGCCGCTCGGCGATCAGGCCGAGACTCTGGCGCTGCAACTCGCGCAAACGCTGCGTCGCGCGGGGCTTTATGTCGAGCTCGGCTATTCCGGCAATCTCAGCCGGCGCATGCAGCGCGCCAACAAGATCAAGGCGCGCGCCGCGGTCATCCTCGGCGATAACGAGATCGCCAAGGAGGTCGCGACCGTGCGCGATCTCGATAGCGGCGAGCAGATCGAGGTGCCGCTCGCCGAGCTGACGCAGCACCTCGTCGCGTTTCGCTAGCGACGAAGGAGGGCGGCTTGTCGCAGCCGACGCCACTCGACTCGAAGCTCGAGAAAGTCGTACGCCGGCATGCCGAGCTGCGCGATGCTATGGCCGATCCGGCGCGTGGCAGCGACTTCGCCAAGCTTTCGAAGGAATACAGCGATTTGACGCCGCTTGTCGAAAGCATCGAGACTTTGCAGCGCGCGCGTGCCGAGCAATCCGATCTCGAATTGCTCGCGGGCGAAGGCGACGGCGAGATGAAAGCGCTCGCCGAAGCCGAGCTCCAGGCGTTGCATAAGCGCATCCCCGAGCTCGAGCAGCAAATCAAGATTTTGCTGCTGCCCAAGGACGAGGCCGACGAGCGCAACGCGATCATCGAGCTGCGCGCCGGCACCGGCGGCGACGAGGCGGGGCTTTTCGCCAGCGAGCTTTTCCGCATGTACCAGCGCTATGCCGCGCTCCATGGCTGGCGTTTCGAGGTGATGGATTATTCCGAAAGCGATGTCGGCGGCATCAAAGAAGCGACCGCCTCGATCACGGGCCGCGACGTCTTCCACCGGCTGAAATTCGAATCCGGCGTTCACCGCGTGCAGCGCGTGCCCGAGACCGAGAATGCCGGCCGCATCCACACCTCGGCGGCGACGGTCGCGGTGCTGCCCGAAGCCGAAGAGATCGACATCAAGATCGACGAGAAAGATTTGCGCATCGACGTTTTCCGCTCGAGCGGGCCGGGCGGCCAATCGGTCAACACGACCGACAGCGCGGTGCGCATCACGCACCTTCCGACCGGCCTCGTCGTGCAGCAGCAGGACGAAAAATCGCAGCACAAGAACAAGGCCAAGGCGCTGAAGGTGCTGCGGGCGCGGCTCTATGAGCGCGAACGGCAAGAGAAAGAAGCGGCGCGCGCCGCCTCGCGCAAAAGCCAGGTCGGCAGCGGCGACCGCTCCGAGCGCATCCGCACCTATAATTTCCCGCAAGGGCGCGTCACCGATCACCGCATCAACCTGACCCTCTACAAGATCGACAAGGTCATGACCGGCGAAGCACTCGACGAAATCATCGAAGCGCTGCTCGCCGAAGATCAGGCGGCAAAGCTCGCCGAGGTGGAATGAACGCCGCGCTCAACGCCGCGACCAGCGTCGGCGGCCTCCTCGATCGGGCGACGGCGCAGCTCGCCGCGGCCGGCATCGCAGAGCCGCGCCGCGAGGCCCGGCTGGTTATCGCCCTGGCGCTCGGCGTCGCGCCGGCCGCCGTGCTCGGCTGGCCCGAGCGAATTGTCGATCTCGAGCAGGCGGCCACGGCCGCCGCCCTCATCGCGCGGCGCGCGCGGCACGAGCCGTTTTCGCGCCTCAAAGGCAGCCGCGAATTC